>CAZDZP010000022.1:0-14462 GCA_964509855.1 uncultured Anaerolineaceae bacterium
ACCAGCACCCGCTCTGCGAATCCTGCGGCGCGTGGCTCTGGAGCCTGCTGGCCGCCGCGCGCAACGAAGACGCCGGGCTCGTCGGGGCGCCGCCACTGAACGGGCGCCGCCTCGTTTTCGACGACCAGTGCCAGGTGTGCCGCCAGATCCCACCGGGGCCGGGTGTCCTCGTATCCATGGAGTCCCGGCTGCGCCACCTCCCCGGCTGGCCACCACTGCTGCTGTGTCCTGCCTGCGACGGCTGGCTGGCGGGTCTCGCCTGCGATGGCCGTTCGGCGCGCAACCAGGCCAGTCGCGAACTCGATGGTCCCTACGGCTCCTGGCTCTATCCGAACCTCAGCGGCATCGAAGCGGTCATTCGCGTCACCGGCCAGACGGGGCGAAGCATCGCAACGAGCTGCCGCGAAATGGCACTCGCGGTCGTCGACGAACCGGCCGCGGACTCGCAGGCCGTGTACTTCCTTGAGCCCGCCGATGCGGACGCGCTCTCCGCCGCACGCTCCCCGGAGGCTATCGCCGTCGTCGTGGTGGCGCCGTTTTCGGCGGAGTTTCGTTTGCGGGAAGACCTGCTATCCGGCGCGACCGACTGGATTACCGATCCCCCCACACCACAGCAGGTGACGCGGGCCATCGTCCACGCGCGGCGCTTTCCCGCACACCAGCTTGCCTACGACAACGCATCGCTGCTGCCCTTCGCCGTCGACCACACCGTGCCCCGCATCGCACTGCTCGTCAGCCCCGAAGACGGTTCGCCGGCATTCGAAACAGCCTGGCTGCTCCGGCGGCTCTCCCGTGGCTACGACGAGATCGCCGCGCTGCGGTCCGGCGCAATCGTCGTCTTCCCGCGCGTCGCGTCCGACCGGGTAGCCGACGTTGCCAACCGCCTGCGAACGATGCTGCTGGGACGAGCCACCGTGACACCCTTAGGCAATCAACCCGAGTTCGCCCCACGTTTCGAGGCAACTGGCTAGCGTTTTGGGGGTATTCCCCGACTGTGGCGCGCTCGCCGTGAAGCCAAGCTGCTCCGGTAGCGCAGTGGCGCGGAGAGGCCCATGTACACCATTCGTTCGCTTGGCAACCCGTCGGTCGTTCACATCGAAGTCATCGACACGGTCACAACGTCGGAGGCACTGCGCGCCATTTCCCAGCTGAACATGCTGATGCAAGCCTCTGGTGAAGCCCCGGTGGTCGCTGATTTGCGTGAACTCGCAGTTGGGCCTGCCGACTCGGAGCTGGTTGCCGCGTCCCTCGCGGGCGCATGCACGCCCGGGCACCAGGTCGCCATCGTCGCCAGCCGTTCGCAACAGAAGCGCATCGAACGGTTGCTCACCGCAGCGGGGATACGGCACCTCGTCTGTCTCTTCGAAAACCCCGCCACCGCGCAGGAATGGGCGGAAGCGCTGGTCACACCGCTCCGGCCACTTTCCGAAACTGAACTGCGCCACCTCAGGGAGCTGGCGAAGCTCGAAGCCAAGCCCCAGCGCCCACCTGCCCTGGAGGCCCGCGGCACCTCGGCTGCCTAGCTGAACCCGGCTCAGCTTGCCGCTCCGCCCGGCGCGATTCATGCTTTGGCCATGCCTACCTATGACCATATCTCGATTGGCGATTCCGCCTCCTTTTCCAAGACCATTTCGGAAGCCGACATTTATCTCTTCGCCGGCATCACCGGCGACCTCAACCCGGCCCACATGGATGCGGTCGCAGCGGCCGAGGGCATGTTCAAGCAGCGCATCGCCCACGGAATGCTCACCGGTTCCTTCATCTCCACAGTCGTAGGGATGTATCTACCGGGCCCGGGCAGCATCTACGTTGGGCAGGAATTGCAGTTCCGCGCGCCCGTTTTCATTGGCGACACCGTTACCGCAACTGCCGAATGCATCGAAAAGCTCGAAGAGCGGAAGTGGTGCAAGTTCAAGACCACCGTTACCAACCAGGATGGCAAGGTCGTGGTTGCCGGCACAGCCACGGTGATTCCTCCCGCTTCCTAGCGGCCCCTCCCGCTACGATGAATTCATGACGAATCCCGCAGACGCCGGGTCTCCCGGCGCGCCGCAACGCCGCCGCCTTGCAACCGAGGAGAAGCGAAGCCTGCCCATCGGCTGCATGGCCTGGGGCGGTGTGCTGGGCATCCTCGTGGGCATCATGGTGGCGCTCTACGCCATGCCGCCGATCCTCCGCTCCATCTACGGGCCGGAACGGGTCGCTTACCAACAGGCCTACGAAGCAGACGCGAAGCGAGCGACCGTGGAAAGCGTCACACGCGAAGGGGACCTCTTCCTGGTGACCCTATCGTTTCGCACGAACAAGACCTTCGACACCAGCGCCGAGGATTGGAGGCTAGAGGCGACGACGCAGGAAGACTGGATCGAAGCCCTCCCCGCCGACGGCGCCATCCCCGAAACGTCCCTCCAGTTCGAACTCGGTCGTGAACGCACGCTGCTGTTGCGCTTTCCCGCGCCGCCGAGCGCGGACGCCGAACCGGTCGCGTTGCATCTCGCCGAACCACGCGTTCGGTTCGCCCTTCAGCCGGAGTAACTTCAGGTTTTGGACGAGAGCCCCCCAACGCTGCCCGTTTTGTTACGACCCGGCCTGAACCTCGTGTTCGTCGGCTACAACCCGGCCATCTACTCGGCTGAGCAGGGGCACTACTACGCACGCCCGGGCAACGCCTTCTGGCGGCAACTTTCCGAAAGTGGGCTGGTCAGCCGTCCAGTTGGCCCAGTCGACGACGCCCGCCTCGCGGACGAGTTCGGCATCGGCTTCGTGGACCTGTGTTCGCGGCCCACCGTTCGCGCCGACGAGCTTTCGGCTCGCGAACTCGCTGAAGGCAGCGCCCTCCTTCTCCAGCGACTTCTCGATGCTGGTCCAGCGGTTGCCGTCTTCAGCGGTCGCGGGATCTACCACCACTTTGGAAAGCACGCGCTGAACGTCCCCTCGCGGGAACTCGCCCGCCGACCTTACGGCGCCCAGCCCGAACGCATTGGCGAAGCGACAACGCCGTGGGTCATCCCTTCGTCGAGCGGCCTCGCCAGTCGCTGGCACAAAGAACGGTTGGAACTGTTGCGCGAGCTCGCGCGTGAACTGGCCGACCGGCCCCCGGCCTAGCGCCGAAACAGCCTTGCGCCGCCTGCCCGGCGGACTACCCTACCGTCATGCGCCGCATGCTCCTTTCCGCCCCCGCGCCAATCGAGAGCGCTCCCCTGGTCCTGGACGATGTCGAGACGCCCGGTCCAGGCCCCGGCCAGCTGCTCATACAGGTCGAAGCATGCGCGGTCTGTCGAACAGACCTCCAGCTTGCCGAAGGCGACATCCCGCCGCACGCCACACCGCTCACGCCTGGCCACCAGGTGGTTGGCACGGTCGTCGCATTGGGCGCCGACGTAGGGGATTGGAGCGAGGGTGACCGCGCCGCCATCGGCTGGCTGGCGCGCACCTGCGGCGCCTGTGACTACTGCAGGTCCGGTCGCGAAAACCTCTGCGATGCGGCTGCGTTCACCGGGTGGGACCGGGCTGGGGGTTACGCCACGCACGTAGTCGTGGACGCCGGATTCGCCTTCCCGCTTCCCGGGCACGCCCCGGCGGAGCAACTCGCGCCGCTGCTGTGTGGAGGCGTCATCGGCTACAGGTCGCTGCACATCACCGGCATCCAACCCGGCCAGCGGCTGGGGCTCTACGGTTTCGGCGCGTCCGCCCGTCTATCGCTGCAGGTTGCCTTGCGCTGGGGATGCGAGGTCTACGTCGCGACGCGCTCCCCGGCCGAGCAGCAACGCGCACAGGAAATGGGCGCCCGCTGGGCCGGTGGCTACGACGAGTTGCCGCCGCTCCCCCTCCATGCGGCCGTCACGTTCGCGCCGGTGGGCTCGGTTGTCGTGGCTGCGCTGCGAGCGCTCGCCCCTGCCGGCGTCGTCGCTATCAACGCCATCCATCTCGATCGCATCCCGGAATTCGACTACGACTGGCTGTGGCGGGAGCGCTCCCTGCGCAGTGTCGCCAACTACACCCGGGAGGACGCCAGTGCCTTCCTCCAGATGGCCAGCGAACAGCCCTTCGGGGTCGACGTAGCCACCTACCCGCTGGAACAGGCCAACGAGGCTCTCGTCGCGCTCAAGGCCGGGACAATCGCCGGGACCGGAGTGCTCCTGCCGGGATAACGCACCGTTGGTCCACCACCGCCACTTTCGCGATGGAGCATTCGGCCCTACCATAATCGCAACCGCCGTGGCGGCCGCCTTATCAAGACTGGGTTGAGGGAACCGGCCCTGCGATACCCGGGCAACCTGCCACCATTGGGCAAGGTGCCAATTCCGGCCCCCGATGCGTCGGGGAAAGATGAGTGCGTCTGCGCTCCCCAAACGGCTCGGTCCACGCGGAAACTAGGAGTACGTCATGTCCTTTCCCCTGGGCCGAATGTTCATGCACTAGCCCCTCCCTGAAGGGGCACCCCACCTCGTTTATCCGTTTCCCATGCAGGAATCTCCCTGCCCACGCGTGCGGGCGCATACCCGTCTGAGGACAAGCATGAGCTTTGCCAAATCGCTTCGCTGTCGCGAATGCAGCCGCGAGTACCCACTCGCTGCCATCCACGTCTGCGAGTTCTGTTTCGGTCCCCTCGAAGTCGCCTACGACTACGAGGGCATCAAGAAGGACGTCACCCGTAAGTCCATTGAGGCTGGCCCGGCGTCGCTCTGGCGTTATCGCCAGTTCCTCCCCTGCGATGCTGACACCGCAGTCGACATTGGCGCTGGCAACACCCCGCTCATCCGGGCGAAGAACCTCGGCAAGGCGCTGGGGCTGAACAACCTCTACATCAAGAACGACACGATGAACCCCACCTGGTCGTTCAAGGACCGCGTCGTCACCATCGCCGCCAGCCGAGCGCGCGAACTGGGCTACGAAAAGCTCGCCTGCGCCAGCACTGGCAACCTTGCCAACAGCGTCAGCGCCCACGCCGCCGCCGCAGGCATGGAAGCCGTCGTCTTCATCCCCGAAGACCTCGAAGCCGGCAAAGTCACCGGCTCCAGCATCTACGGCCCCACGCTCGTGAAAGTCCGCGGCAACTACGACGCCGTGAACCGCCTCTGCGCCGAACTCGCCGGCTCCTACAACTGGGCCTTCGTCAACGTGAACGTCCGCCCCTACTACTCCGAAGGCTCCAAGACCGTCGGCTTCGAAATCGCCGAGCAACTCGGCTGGCGCGCCCCCGACCACTGCGTCGTCCCCATCGCCAGCGGCTCGCTCTTCGTGAAGGTTCGCAAGGGCTTCGACGAACTCGCGAAGGCAGGTCTCATCGACGAGCCCAAAACCCGCATGAGCGGCGCTCAGGCGACAGGTTGTTCACCCGTGGCCGTAGCCTGGGAAGAAGGCTCGCTCAACTTCCGTCCGCAGAAGCCCGACACCATCGCCAAGTCGCTCGCCATCGGCAACCCGGCTGACGGCTACTACAGCCTCATCCAGCTGCGTGATACCAACGGAGCCTGCGGCAACGTCTCCGACGACGAAATCGTGGAGGGCATCAAGCTCCTGGCCGAGACAGAGGGCATCTTCGCCGAAACCGCAGGCGGAACGACCATCGCCAGCGTGAAGCAACTCGCCGAACGCGGCCATATCCACCCGGACGAAGTGACCGTCGCGGTCGTTACCGGCATCGGCTTCAAGACAATTGAAGCCGTGCGGGATCATCTCAACCCATCGTTGCTTATCGACGCCACGATGGAGAGCTTCGAAAATGCGTACAACGAGCAGAAGCAACCTGCGGAGGTGAGCGCATAATGGCGATCAAGCGTGTTCGTTTCACGTTCCCTGAAGACCTGATCAAAGAGCCTCTGATTTACAACCTCGGGCACGAATTCAACGTCACCACCAACGTCCGCATGGCCGACGTCGATGAGCGCACGGGCTGGGTCATCCTCGAACTCGAGGGCGACGCCGACGAAATCCAGCGCAGCATCGATTGGGCCGAATCCAAGGGCGTCCGCATCGATCCCATCGTCGGTGATGTGATCGAGGGCTAGCCCCTCGGTCCGCACCGTCCCACAGTTCAGCACACAGGAGTACCCATATGGCCGTAGTCGTCCGCATTCCCCAACCCCTCCGTTCGCTCACCGGCGAAAAGACGAGTGTCGAAGCCACCGGTGCCTCGCTCACCGAGCTCATCGGCGACCTCGAAACCAACTACCCGGGAGTGAAGGAGCGCATTCTCGACGAGAGTGGCCAGATTCGGCGCTTCGTCAACGTCTACATCAACGGCGACGATGTGCGCTTCGCTGAAGGGCTCCAGTCGCCGCTCAAGGACGGCGACGAGGTCAGCATCGTTCCCGCCGTGGCAGGCGGCTGCTAGGCGGAAGCTCGCGCGACAAACAGAAGAAGCCGCCCCACTGGGGCGGCTTCTTCACGTTTGTGACGGAAAGGCCGGCGCTAGAAGACGTTCGGACCGTTCTTCGTGCCCGACTCAACAGGTTCCTTGGGTTCCGCATTCACAGCCGGTTCGGCGGGCGGCGGGGCCGAAGGCGCGGGCGGCTGCGTGGGTGCGACTATCTGCGCGGTGGGAGGCGCTTCCTCACCCTTCTTTTCTTCGTCCGGGTCCTTCACGGCACGCCGGAACTCCTTGATTGATGAACCCAGCTCGCGGCCGAGTCCACTGATCCGGCCAACGCCGAATATCAGGATAATGATTGCCAGGACGACCAACAGCTGTGGCAGTCCGATTGTTCCGATCATCGTTACACCCTCCTCTGAGCGCCGGTGCGGCCAGCGGGCCGAACTTCGCGCAGCCATAGTGTAACCCACGAACAGGGCACTTGGCGTTTACCGGAGTGCCCGGAATTCTCCGGGCAACGCGAAAGGCCCCACGAATGGGGCCTGTTGATTCGCCGCAGGTCTTCCCTAGAAAACGTTCGGGTTCTTGGTCTCGCTGGATGCCGGGGGCGTGGGTGCGGGAGGAGGTGCCGGTGCGGGTTCAACTTGTGCCACGACCACCTGCGGCGGCGCACTGTCGTTCTCGTCCTTGTCCGGGTCCTTTACTGCCTTGCGGAACTCCTTGATGGACGAGCCGAGTTCCCGGCCCAGTCCGCTGATGCGGCCGACGCCGAAGATGAGGATCACTACTGCCAGGATGATCAGCAGTTCTGGTGCGCCAAGGCTACCAAACATGGCTAACTCTCTTCCTTCCCGGCGTGGCCGGGTTTCGTGTTTTCAGAATACAGGAACTCTGCTCGCGGAGAAGTGCTGCAATGTCCTCGTAACGAGGGCCTTTACGCGAGCCTCTCAACGAATACGTCCATCACGCCGCCACAGATCTTATCGTCGCCGTCCGTGGGCTGCGTCAGGTCCACCGTCACGATGCGGGCGAGCCCGTCTTGGAGCACGTCCATGGCCTCTTGCCACACCTCTGCTTCGCCGCAGCCACCACCAATCGTGCCGAAAAACGTGCCATCTTCGCGCACGACCATCTTGGCGCCGACCTTTCGCGGTGTGGAGCCACGGGTTCGCGCCACCGTCGCCAGTACCACGGGTGAGCCACGTTCCATGGCCGCCGCAACTTCCCGATAGATGTCATCTTCCATCCATCGATCCTCGCAACTTCCCGGGGGCTTGGCAACTGGCTTTTGGGGACTAGCCCGGTGGCCGCCGGCTACTGGTAGCGCGGGTAGCTCCCGAACACCTTCAAGGTCGCGCAGAATGGCCGAATAGCCTCGAGCGTTTTCGAGCACTCCGGGTCGTCCTCGTGCCCTTCGAAGTCGATGAGGAACACATACTCGCCGAATACCTCGCGCGTGGGCCTGCTTTCGATTTTCGAACAGTTGATACCCCTGCTGGCGAACTCCTGCAGCACCTCCGCCAGTGCGCCCGGGCGGTCAGCGTCGAAGGTAAATGCGATCGAGGTCCGGTCCTTGCCGGTGGAGGCCGGTCTTCCGCGGCCAAGAACGAGGAAGCGTGTGACGTTGCCCTCGGAGTCGCCGATGTTTTCCGCCAGCAGCTGCGCACCGTGCAGTTCTCCCGCCCGGCGATTCCCAATGGCCGCAGCACCGGCGCCGCGGATGACGGCATGCTCAACCGCCTGCGATGTCGAAAGAGCCGCCTCCAGGTGGGCGTTCGGCAGATTGGTCTGGAGGAACCTGCGGCACTGGCCAAGCGCCTGGGTGTGCGAATACACCACCGTCACATCGCCGATCTGCGTCCCTTCCGCCGCGAAGAGGTGATGTTCGATGGGCAACACCAGCTCGTGCTGAATGCGGAGCGTCGACTCGTGAATGAGGATGTCGAGGCTTTCCGCAACACTGCCATTCAGGAAGTTTTCAATCGCGACGACGCCCTCGTCCGCTTCGCCCGACTCCACTGCCGCCGCCACCGCCGCGTGCGACGCGAAGGGAACGAGCGTTGCCTCCGGCGCGTATCGCCGCGCCGCCTCTTCGCCGTACGTGCCCGCGGGGCCAAGGAATGCCAGTCTCATAGCTAGGTGTCCAATCCGTGGGTTTCTCCAAGGAGCGCCTGGCGGAGCTGGTCGACGCTTTCCTTGCGCGTGACCATCACGAGCGCGTCGCCCGCCTGGATTACCGTGTCCCCGCCCGGTACCTGCGGGGTCCCCGCAGTATCCAGCACGAGCAGAATCAGCGATTGCTCCGGGAGCCAGAGCTGGGAAATCGGCCGGTTCGCCGCCGGCGAATCGTCTGGAACCTTTATCTCCACGATCTCCAGGCCGCCGTGCAGCTGCAGGAGCGGAATCAGCTCGCTTGTCGGGAGTTCCTGCTCGATCTGCGCGAGGATTGCCTGCGTTGCAGAGACCGTCACTTCCAGCCCGCGGCGCTGGAATAGTTCCTCGTTCTTTGGGCTGTTGATGCGTGCGATGACGCGCGCCGCGCCACGCCGCCGGGCGATTTCGCAGAACACGAGGTTGTCTTCGTCGTCGCCAGTTACCGCTGCCGCGACGTCCGCCCGCGCAATCCCCGCCTGGTCCAGCGTCGCCACCTCGCAGCAGTCACCTTCAAAAACGCACTCGCCGAGTTCTTCGATGATCGCCTTCGCCCGGGCCTTGTCGCGCTCCACAATCACCACTTCGTGGTTGGATCGCATCAGCTCCTGCGCAAGATAGAACCCGACTTTCCCGCCGCCACCGATCAGGATGTACATCTAGCCCGCCTTTTCTTCGTCCGGGAGTAGCAGGGACATGACAGTGTTGGCGCCGATCGTGGTGGGACTAAACGTCTCCAGCCCCGTTTCACTAAAGAGCTCCCCCCGGATCGGGTCGTAGCTGCGGCAAAGCACGCGCGGGACGCGGAAGACCTCGCGCGCCATCTGGCTGGCGAAGTAGTTCCGGTTGTCGCCCTGGGTCACCGCGATGAAGGCATCCGCGCCCACGATCCCGGCGCGTTCGAGCGCGGGGCCGTCCATGCCGTTTCCCACGCTCGTCTTGCCGCCGTAGCTCAGCGGCAGTCGCCTGAACGCTTCCGAGCGAATGTCCAGCACAACCACATCGTGGCCCTGCTCGTCGAGCAATGTTGCCACCATGGCGCCAACTCTTCCGCAACCCATGATGATGACTTTCACCCAAACACCCCCGGGGAGTTCGTCGCGTGGTCTACTCGGTTGCGCCCTCGCGCACGATCCACACGGGACATTTCGCATGCTTCAGCGCGTAGGCGCACGTCTTTCCAACCTGGAAGTCTCCGTACACGCGCCGGAACGACGTGCCGAGCACGATCGCGTGCGCAGAGCGCTGATGGGCTTCGTCCACGAGCGCCTGCCCGGCCTGACGTGATTGCAATAGCTCGCCAGTCAGCTGGAAGTCGTGCTGTTGCGCCAGGAACTGCGCCTTACGTAAGAGCTGCTCGCCGCGTCGCGCGTCGAATTCCATCTCCGCGTTCAGTGGTAGCGAGCGCACCACTTCGATGACATGAACGGCATGTACCGAGGTTTTCTTGGCTTTTGCCCACGATCCGGCGAGCAGGAGCGCTTCCATGCTCCCGGTGCTTTCGTCGATCCCAACCAGGATTGCTCGAAGTTCAGCCATGTTCCGCCCCGGCTCGCATTCTAGTGCGGCGCAACGCCCGCGTTGTTAATCATCCTGCGCGAACCACAGTCGCACCGCACCGTTGATGACTAGCAGGACGCCAATAGCCACGCCAATGTGCCACTGCCACGGAACAAGCATCGATACCGAATTCGGCAGCCCCTTCTGCGTCATCATGAAGAAGAGCAGCGCAAGGCCGAGAAGAATGCTCGTGAATGAAAAGATGTAGTTCGTTGTCCGCATGCCCGGTGGCTCGCGGGTCCCGGAACGCACCCGCCTGTCGATGCTACGTCAGCAACGCGAAAGAGCAACTGAAATGGGGCAAGATGCCTGCCTCCGTTTACGGGTCCGTTGAAAGCACTTCGGGGCCGGTGGGAACAACTGGCTCTGTATTGTCCGCTTCCACCGTTACGAACATCCGTACCATTTCGCGCGGCAGTGCTGGCAACGAGACGTATTGCTCGTCGCCTTCGCCCTGGAAAGTGGCTGCCTTTTGCGGGCCGCCCGGTCCGTCGCTCCAGAGTTCGTAGTGATGGTTGGCGGGCGCCGGGGGCAGTCCCGGGAAGTAGGCCACGCCGCTACCGAAGTCGGCGGCAACGTAGATGCGTCCTTCGCCCGTTTCGCCATGCAGGGGTAGCTGCAGTGCGGCCGACGCCAGCCGGGCCTCGAGGTCATTGACCCGGTCCTGCCTCATGTCGAAGGCGACGAATGCCATCAGCACGCCCAGCCCAACGATCAGGACTGCGGCAGCAGTCGCCAATGGCCACGTCGTCCACTTCCGTGCGCGCTTGCTCATGACGATGGGCTCCGGTGTCGCCACCGGGGCTGGGCGAGCTTCCCCGCCAACGCGTTCCCGGACGCCCTCCATGATGCGTTCCATCGCGCCCTGCGGGAGCGGTTCCGATTCCACGCCTAGCACGAGTGCTTCGGCGGCATCGTTGTAGACGGTCAGCTCTTCTTGAAATTCTGGTGTCCGCGCTACCCACGCCGCGACCTCCGCGCTCTCGGCTTCATCAAGAAGTCCGAGGGCGTAGTCGGGCAACAGGCTCTTTGCGCGGTCGTAGTCCATGAGCTATTCCCCAATCGGCTACGGCCTCGGCCGGCGCCCGCTTCTGCGTTCGAACCTGGATTCCTACAGCCGAGCCTTGCCTGCCTGCCATCGCCGGACAGGCAGCTGTCCCAAACGTCCACATCCCCACACGTCACATATACGTCCCGGGCCGGGTGTTCTGATCGCTTCAGTCCCTCAGTCATCGGCTTCAGCGGGCGGCTTCGTGAGTTCTGCACGACTTTGATGATCGAACGCTCCGAGCAGTGTCGTACATCGATTGGACCGGTAAAGACTCGGCGCCACCGAAAACGACAACAATCCGGGAGGAACCACGAACACTATGATCCGAATCCTATCAAGCACTCCGCGCATCGCGATGGCGGCAATTGTCGCCGCCGGGACGATCGCCATGGGCTTTGCCTCCATGCAAACTGCCTCAGCCGACGGCCACGAAGGCCGCGTGCGCATTATGCACGCCTCGCCCGATACCCCGGCCGTCGACATTTTCGTGAACGACGCACCCGCCGTCACCGCCCTCGCTTTCCCCAACGACACGGGATACATCGCACTTCCCGAAGGCACGTACAACGTAAAGGTCTTCGTCTCCCCGTCCGACGGTTCGGGTGACCCGGCTCTCGAAGCCGACCTCGAAATCGCAGGTGGCACCGACTACACCGTCCTCGCCACCGGCCTCGTTGGCGATGGCACGCTCGGCCTGCTCCCGCTCGTCGACAACAACGCCACCCCCGCCGCGGGCAACGCTCACGTTCGCCTCATCCACGCGTCGCCCGACGCTCCTGCCGTTGACGTTCTCGTTGCCGGCACTACCACCAAGGTCTTCGAGAACGTGCCCTTCAACAGCGCCCAGGGCCCGAACCCGGTCCCGGCTGGCACCTATGACCTCGAAGTCTCTGTGAACCCGGACGGCCCCGTTGTGCTGCCGCTCAACGGCATCGCCCTCGCCGACCGCACCGTCTATACCGTTGTCGCCGTTGGCCTCGCCGGTGACGCAAGCCTCACCGTCATCCCGCTTGTCGACGCTGCTGCGCCTGCGGCCCCGGCCCCGACCAGCCCCGCTCCGGGGGCACCGACGACTGGCACTGGTTTCCAGGCCACGAACGGTAGCGGCTTCGCCGCCACCTGGCTGCTCATCGCGGCCGGCGCGCTTCTCGCGACGGGTGGCGCTGCTGCCTTCGCGACGACTCGCCGCCGCTAGTCCGACCCAACCCCGGTCCAGGGTAACGAAAAGGGGATCGGCCAATTGGCCGGTCCCTTTTTGCATGTCCCCCAGGCCGCTATGCAGGCCCGGTGACGGACTCTCCCGGTTCGCCAGTGTGCGCCCTCCGTCGCGCCATCGTCCTTGCCATGAGTGCAAGGAGAGCGAAGGGTGCGGCACAGATTGCGAGCACCAATCCCCATGCGCCTGCCACCGAAGCGTCGCTCGCGAAGTCGCCCATCGCCTGCCACGCGTCGTTCCACGCTTGCACGAAACGGTTGCCGCTGGATTCTCCCGCCACTGCCGTTTCTGCCTTCGCCGGTTCAAGGGAGACGGTCACCGTCGCCAGGTCAACGAGGTCGTCCAGCACATTGAGCCGCCCCTGGATGCGATCGATTTCCATCCTCACGCCATCCACCCGGTCGTTAACCCGAAGGATGTCTTCGACGGTCGAAGCCTGCGTCAAAAGTTGAAGGTACTGCGTTTCAGTTCGCTGAAGGTTGTTCAGCCGGCTCGAGAGGTCCGTGTATTCCTCAGTGACTTCGCGGGCCGTCGACTGTTCACCTCGGACGTCGACGCCCACCATCGAGCGCAAGACCGTCAACAGATCATCATGCTCACTCGAAGGCACACGCACGCTGATAGAGGCGTAGGTAAGGGTCTCACCGTCCACTTCCCTTGTCAGCAACTGCGAATCGGAAACGAAGCCTCCGCGTAGCCGGGCCAATCGGCCGACCTCCAGGAAGCGTGCGGTGACATCCTCCGCTTCCAGCGTCAGTTCGCTGGTAACGATGACTTTTCGCCCGTCCAACTGGTACGCGTATTCGCCCTTGCTGCCCGGCGAGAACTCGTCGCTTGCTGAGTTGGCCCCGCCGTCCTCGTCCGCTCGCACCATAGGCGGCGACTCCTGGGCCGCGCCCGGTGCCGAAGCGAGGTCGTGCCGTTCGCCCAGGGCGGGGCTGTCATCCGAATCACCACCTGCACCGCAGGCCGCTGCCACCAGTGATAGCAACCCCAGGATCGAGAAAATCGCCAAACGCTTCATGACAGGCCCCTGTGTGAACTACCGCTCTGAAACACTGAACGCTGGTTCACGCCATTCGGTTCCCTGCGGAAGGGAATCCCGGTGAAGAAAGCGGTTGCCCGAGGGACAAAGTGAGAGGCCGCCCCGGCAAGGGCGGCCCCGTTTCGGCGCCTGGATGACTTGGAGAACTAGCTCTGCGATTCAGCTTCGATCACGCCCTGGGGAGTGATCTTAAGCGAGCGCGAGCGGGCTTCGGGGCGCTTCGGGAGCGTGAGTTCTAGCATGCCGTGTTCGAACTTCGCGTTCGCCTTGTCGGCTTCCACCGTGGGCGGCAGCTTCAGAGAACGGTGGAACTGGCCCCAGTGAAGTTCGCGGCGAATGTAGGCCTGTTCCTTCTCTTCCGCTTCGCTCCTGTACTGGCCGCCAATGGTCAGCACATCGTCGTTGATGGTGATGTCGACATCCTTCGGGTCCACTCCCGGGATGGCGGCCTTCACCACGAAGTCGGTGTTGGTTTCGATGACGTCGAGACTGAGGGTACGCGTTTCGAGGTCTTCGCTGCGGCCATTTGGCGTCCGACCAAAACTCTGATCAAAGAGCCGGTCCATCGCCGTTCGCAGGCTGTTGAATTCTGCACTTGGGTCCCAGCGGACGAGCGTTGACATTGCTTTCCTTCCTCCTAGGTTGCTGTTGTTCGTTGGGGATTGGGTGACTGCCAGGAGTCACCAGTTCACGAGAAAACGTAGCACTCACCGTTTCGGGATGTCAACAACTCTGATAGACTTGTTATCAAGTTAACGGAGCACAGTTTGCTCCCCTCAGAGTGGGTTGATACAGTGACTGCAACCATGGCGAAAGACCTCTATCAAGTTCTCGGTGTGCCGCGCACCGCCTCCGACAAGGAGATTCGTGCTGCCTACCGCAAGCTCGCGCGGCAGTACCACCCCGACGTCAACCCCAACGACGCCTCGGCGGAAGCGCGCTTCAAGGAAATCACCGCCGCCCACGAAGTCCTCGGCGAAGCCGACAAGCGCAAGAAGTACGACAAGTACGGGGACCAGTGGGAGCATGCTGACCAGCTCGAAGAAATGCGGCGCCAGCAGGGCGGCCGCACCTGGTCTTCAGCTGGCCCGGGCGGCGCGGCCTACCAGTTCGAAACGGCGGG
>CAZDZP010000022.1:14472-16441 GCA_964509855.1 uncultured Anaerolineaceae bacterium
CACGGGCCTGGAGGTGATTAACGGCGCAGAAGCAACGGCGGGCGACGGCGACTTCGGTTCCATTTTCGAAAACATCTTCCGCCGCGAACGGGGCGGTGGTGCCCGCACGATGTCGCCGCGCCGTGGGCAGGATATCGACACCCCCGTCGAAATCACTCTGGAAGAAGCCTTCAACGGCACGACGCGCACCGTCACAATCGGCGCGGAACGCCGCCTCGAAGTAAAAGTGCCGGCAGGTGTGAAAACCGGCTCCCGTGTTCGTGTTGCTGGCGAAGGCGCACCCGGCGCCAACGGCGGTAGCAGCGGCGACCTCTTCCTCGTCATCGCCGTCCGGACTCATCCGAAGTTCGAACGCAAGGGCGACGACCTCTACGTCGATGTCGATGTGCCCGTGTACGATGCGGTCCTCGGCGGCGAAGTCGAGGTGCCGACGGTCGAAGGGCGCGTCTTCCTTCGCGTCAAAGAGCTGACCCAGAACGGTACGCAAATCCGCCTGGCCGCGAAGGGCATGCCCGTGCTCGGCAAGGCCGGGGCTCGCGGCGACCTCTACGCGCGCGTCCGGATCAAGATTCCCTCGGAGCTCAGCCCCGAACAACGCGAGCTCTTCGAACAACTCCGCAGCAGCAGCGAGGCGGTCACGTCGTGATAGCCATTTGCCCGCACCGCTCGAAACCACAACGCAAAAGGACGATGCATGCCCGCCTCCAATGATCCAGACATGCTCGACGGCATCCCGGATGACGAGCCGTGCTACGTCATCTCCATTGCGGCGCGCCTCGTTGGCGTTCACCAGCAAACCCTGCGCTATTACGAACGGGCCGGGCTCGTGGAGCCCCGGCGCACATCCGGCAACATCCGCATGTACTCCAATGGCGACATCCAGCGCATTCGCCAGGCCCAGCGCCTTATCGGAGAACTCGGCGTCAATCTCGCCGGTGTGGACATCATCATCCGCATGAGCGAACAGATCCGCGAACTCCAGGCCGAACTGACCCGGACCCGCGCCGAACTGGACCGCCTGCGCGCCACCCGCCTCCCCGCCCCCTATCGGGCGAAGAGCGAGTAAAGCGCCCTCGCAATCACCGCACCGTCCGCCCCATTCCAGGCCAATTTCAGGACCCTAAAGTCCGGAAGGGATTTCCCCTCACCATGATGCGACAGGACCGTTTCACCGAGCAGGCACAGGCCGTGCTCGGCCGCTCCCAGGACATCGTCCGCCAGCGCCGCAACTCCCAGTGGGGCGTTCCGCACGTGCTCGCCGCGCTGCTCAGCATCGAAAGCGGCCTCGCCGAACAGGTGCTCTCCAAGCTCAACGTCGACGTGACCCGCCTCCGTGAACGCGTGGGCAAGGAACTCGAAGCGATGCCGCGGCTGCAGTACGATGTCGTGCAGATTTACACCACGCCCGAAGTCGTGCGCATGCTCGAAGTCGCCAACGCCGAGGCTGACCGCCTGAAGGACGAATACGTTGGCGTCGAACACCTGCTCATCGCCATCGCCGACAACGAAGAGTCGGGCGCGACCCGCCTGCTCGCCGAGTTCGGCATCTCCAAGGAGTCCGTCTACCGGGCGCTGCAGGACATCCGTGGCCGCTCGCGCGTCGATAGCCCCACCGCCGAAAGCCGCTACCAGAGCCTCGAGAAGTACTCGACCGACCTCACCGAACTGGCCCGCCAGGGCAAGCTCGACCCCGTCATCGGCCGTGACGGCGAAGTGCGCCGCGTGATGCAAATCCTCAACCGGCGCACGAAGAACAACCCGGTCATCATCGGCGAAGCTGGCGTCGGCAAGACGGCCATCGTCGAGGGCCTCGCCCAGCGCATCGCCGCCGACGACGTGCCCGAGAACCTGCGCCACCGCCGCTTGCTCGCGCTCGACATGGGCGCGCTCGTGGCCGGCTCCAAGTTCCGCGGCGAGTTCGAAGAGCGGCTTAAGGCTGTCATGGAAGAGGTGAAAGCCTCCGCTGGCG
>CAZDZP010000023.1:0-16284 GCA_964509855.1 uncultured Anaerolineaceae bacterium
CGCCTGGAATAGGAGCGAACACCATGAAGGTGCTCTTTCACCTTTTGCGAAAGAATGAGAAGGGCCAGGCATTGGTCCTTTTCGCGGCTGCGCTGATGCTGCTGATTGGCTTCATGGCCATGAGCATTGACGTCGGCCGCTACGTGTGGGCTCGCACCCAGATGCAGGCCGCAGTCGATGCCGCCGCACTCGCCGCTGCCCAGAGCATGCCCCACGTGCAAGACGCGGAAGACCAGGCAGAGCTGTACTGGTTGGACAACTCCGGATTCCTCCAGAGCCAGGGCACCAACGTGACCTACGGCGTGAGCTATCCCCCGGGGAACAAAACCGTTCGGGTGCAGGCCTCGGCCGACATTCCAACGTGGTTCGCCAAGTTCTTCGGTGTGCCCAAGTGGACCGTCTCCGCCAGCGGCGACGCCGAGAGCCAGGTGCTGGACATCGCGGTGGTGCTCGACATCTCCGGTTCCATGTGCATGGACAGCTACCCGCGCGTGGAGAGCGGCACCGGCATCTACCTGATGTCTCCCGGCCGCCTTACGCCGGCAGGAGGCTTCCAGTTCCCGAGGCTCGCACAGCCGATATCCGCGGGCACAGGCAGCTCCATCAACATTTACTTGAACGATGTGCGCATCTTCACCTCTACCAACCAGACGACGAACCGCACGAACTTCGGCAGTGGCTGGAATTCGTCCACTGCGTACTGGGATCGGCACCCTGGCAACAATACGTCGTACCGAAAGGGCATGATCCGCATCGGGACAGAGCTATTCCAGATCACCGGCGTCAACGTTGCGGAGAACCGGTTGACGGTGACCCGGGCGCGGGCGAACAACTACCTGGGAATTCCGACGGTGCAACAGTCACACGCGGTGAACTCAGAAATCTGGGCACTCAGGAACGGTGGCGCACACGGCACAACTAACAACAACGACTACTGCGACGCCATCTCGTACTACAAGGCTTCCGTGGGCCAGAACGGGCCGCACCAGCCTTTCGACGCTGCCATCAGCAACGCGCAGTACTTCACCACCCTGTTCAACACCGCCTACGACAAGCTTTCGGTGGCTACCTATGCCTCACAGGGCGACATCGTAAACAGCCTTTCCTACAGCCATGGATCGGTTGCGGCGGCGATGAACAACATTCTCTTCCCATCGGGCGGCACCAACGTCGCCGACGGGATAGCGCATGGGCGCATGATGCTGGATGGCCCTGGGAAGCGGTCCAACGCTGTGCGTGTAATGGTGGTTCTTACTGACGGCGTTCCCACGCACTACTGCCCGAACGGCTACAACGGCAACTGCGGGACGCCACAGAGCAGTGGTACGCCAAGCACATGCCCCATTTCCAACACGACAGCGGTGAACCACGCCCGCCAGCAGGCGCAGCTCGCCGCGGACTCCGACATCCTGATATTCACCATTGGGCTCGGCAACGGCGTGTTGGACTGCATTCTTGAAGAAATCGCGGAAATCGGGGGCGGTATGTACGTTGCCGCACCCACAACCGCCGACCTCGACGATGCCTTCGAAACCATCGCCGAACAGACACACATCGCGCTCGTGAAATAGCGCGAGCGGCACAGCTCAAGGGCCGTCACTTCCCGGTGGAGTGACGGCCCTTACTTTTTTCCAACAATTTTGCCCTGGATGCGGCGGAATCGGGGTTTACACCCTGCGGTAACCGCCCGCCGCGTCCGATAGATACCTCGGGAGGATACTGCTATGGCACGATCAATTGCAGCTTCAGCAGCCACAACCGGAAGGAACCGCGGGGTTCTGTTGTTGGCGGCACTATTCGGAGTACTCAGCGCAGGCATGATGTTTGCGTTTCTCAGCAGCCGCGGCGGGGATGACGGAAGCGTCCAGGACGCACTCCGCGACACCGGCCAGGTTGAATCGGTGGTTGTCCTGGCGCGTGACGTCGAATTCGGCACAACCATCACGCCAGACATGCTGACCACGCGGCCCGTGCCGGTCAGCGCCCTGCTGCCCGGTGCTGTGACTGACTCCACGAGCATCGTGGGCAAAGTCAGCACCACGCGCCTCTTTGCCGGCGAGCAGGTCATTCCCGGGAAGATCACTTCCTTCGGCGACCAGAACACGCTCGCCTTCAAAGTACCGGAAGGTATGCGAGCGCTCTCGCTGCAGGTGCCGCACGAAGCTTGGGTGAACGGCGGACTGCCGCAACCCGGCGACCGTGTCGATGTCCTCGCCATTACGACGCTCAACGCCGTTGACCCGCTCACCGGCCAGGAACGGCCTGAAGTGCTCTCCGGCATCATCGCCGAAGACATCATGGTCCTGGCAGCCGCTCAGACCATCGTGAAGTTCGTCCCCGGGCTGGAAGCCGAAGGTGCCACCGGCGCCACAGGCTCCGAAGGTGGCGAAGGTGCTGTTGGCGCAGAAGGCGCCGGTACGGAAACCGTGAACTCCGAACCGGCCTTCCGGCCACTCGGCGACGAAAGCACGTTCGAAACCGCAATCTCCATCACGCTTGCCGTGACACCCGAACAGGCAGCACGCATCGCGATTATCGACGCGATGAAGGACGACCAGGGCCAGTACCGGCTCCTGACGCGACAGCAAGGCGACCGCGCACCGATCGAGGGTACCAACACCTGGACGCTCGACGACGTGTTCATCCGCAACTAGCTGCCGACAACTACGCAAACTGCCGCTGCCGAACGTGGGACGAGAGGCAGCGGGAACAACAACCGGCCCATTGAGGGCCACGAGAATGGTGGGAGGAACGATATGTCGAGGGTTCCGCAAGTCATAGTGGTAGACCCCGACCGGGATAGCGCGGCAGAAATCCAGAAGATGCTTCATCTCATTGGATTCCAGGTGCCGGCTAGCGCGGGATATGGGGTAGAGGCGTTCACTCTCGCCGTAAGCCTCAAACCTGACCTGGTGCTGATGCGAGTGGAAGAACCGCTCGTACGGCCCATCCAAACGCTAACCAAGCTGCGCGATGGAATGCCCGACCTGCCAATCATCGTCTTTTCGACGGAAGCGAATATTCGCCTCATGCGACAGTCGATGGTGGGTGGAGCCTCGGACTACCTCCAGGAACCGCTCAACGAGCGCGACCTTGAGGAATCCATCCTCGGTCTGCTGGAACGCAAAGAGCGCGAGATGATGCGCCGCCGCGGAGAACTGGAAGACCCGGTTCCGCAGGGCACCATCATCACGGTCTTCGGTGCGAAGGGTGGCATCGGCAAAACCACCATTTCATCGAACCTGGCCGTGGCGCTCGCCATGGAAGCACATCAGACGGTGGCGCTCGTCGACATGGACACCCGCTTCGGCGACGTGGCCATCACGATGGACATCCCCGTTGAACGGTCGATTGCCGACCTCGCTCGCAACCTCGACACGGTGGACCGCACAACGCTGCGTGACTACCTCGTCGAACACGAGTCGGGCGTGCACATTCTCCCGGCGCCAACGCGGCCGAGCGACTGGCGAAACCTGACGGCATCGCACATCCGCGATGTTGTCGACATCCTGGCGCAGACCCACGACTTCGTGATTCTCGATACACCGGGGACGTTCAACGAAATCGTGGCGGCCGCAATCGAAGTGGGCACGATGATTCTTCTCGTAACCACGCTCGACATGGCCAGCATCAAGGACACCGTCCTCGCGCTGGAAATGCTCCACGAGCGCTTCGGCAACGACGAGGAACGCATCAAGGTGGTGCTGAACCGTGCCGGCATTGATACGGGCGTTCGTGAAAAAGACGTGGAGGCCACTCTCGATTCCGAGCTGTGGTGGCGTATCCCACAGGACAACGAAGTCGTTCGCTCGGCGCAGCTCGGCCGCCCGATCGTCATGAACAGGCCGAACTCCAAGGTCTCGCTGGAAATCCGCGAGATGGCCCGTGCCCTTTCCGGGGTGCGTGGTGGAGGCAAAGTCAAGCGTGGCGGCGGCTTCGGAAAAATGCTCCGCCCATTCATGAAGAAGAGCGCCTAAGGAGACAATGCCATGTCCGACCAACCGAACCAGGAAGAGGAAGGCGGCCGCTCATTTGGATGGGCAGGCGCCAAGCGCCGGCTCAGCGCCGGTGGCGAACAGGGCGATGCTGAAAGTCGCGACCCGCTGAAGCTGCGTCCATCGAGCCAGTTCCAGCGGCCGCAACGCCGCTGGGGTGTTGGAACTGAATTGCCGGCTGCCGACCAGCCGGCTACCCAGCCACCTCCGGCGCCGGTGGGCAACACCGCCCCGGCCGCGCGACCAGAATCGCCAGCACCCGGCGCAGGCCGACCCCCGGCCGAAATCCGCGAACTCCGGCAGAGCCGCACAGCGCCGCTCAACCCTGCCGTGCAGGGACCTTCAACGCGCTCGAACCCCCAGGCGGAGCAGGCGAAGATTCGCCTGCACGAATTACTCATTGAGGAAATGGAACAGGGTTCGCTCGAAGGGCTCGAGCCGCTACAACAGCGCGAAGCGGTCAAGAAGGCCGCCCGCGAACTGATTCTGCAGGAGAACCTCCAGGTTGGCGGTAGCCGCGACGAGCTCGTAGAAAGCGTGGCCGACGAAGTGCTCGGCCTCGGCCCATTGGAGCCGCTGCTTCGCAACCCGGACATTTCGGAAGTCATGGTCATCGACCTAGACCGGATCTTCTACGAACTCAACGGGAAGATCCTGCGCAGCACCGCCCGGTTCCGCGACCTGAATCACGCGATGCGAATCATCGAACGAATCGTGGCGCCGCTCGGCCGGCGCATTGATGAATCAAGCCCGATGGTGGACGCACGTCTACTCGACGGCTCCCGCGTGAACGTCACCATCCCCCCCGTGTCGCCGAAAGCTCCCACGATCACCATCCGAAAGTTCCGCGCCGACAAAATGCGTATGGGCGACCTGATCGCAGTCGGCGCGATGAGCGAAGAAACCGCGGAGTTTCTCGCGATGTGCGTTCGCGCCCACATGAACATCATCATCAGCGGTGGTACCGGCACCGGTAAAACGACGCTGCTGAACGCGCTTTCGAGTTTCATTCCGAACACCGAGCGCATCATCACCATCGAGGACCCTGCGGAACTCCGGCTCCAGCAGGAACACGTCATCACCATGGAAGCCCGCCCGCCGAGCGTGGAAGGCAAGCACGCCGTAACGCAGCGCGACCTGGTGAAGAACACGCTACGTATGCGTCCCGACCGCATCATCGTCGGCGAGGTCCGCAGCGGCGAGGCCTTCGACATGTTGCAGGCCATGAACACCGGCCACGACGGCTCCATCTCAACGGTCCACGCAAACACACCCCGTGACGCGGTCGCAAGACTCGAGAACATGGTGCTTATGTCAGGTATGGAACTCCCCGCGAGGGCCATCCGCGAACAGATCGCTTCGGCCATCCACGTCTTCATCCAGGTTACGCGTCTGCAGGACGGTTCACGCCGCGTGTCGCACGTTACTGAAGTGAGCGGCATGGAAGGCGACACCGTGACGCTGCAGGACATTTTCCGCTTCGAACTGGACCACGTGGACCAGGACGGAAAGGTCCATGGCGCTATGCGGCCTACAGGCATCCGTCCCAACTTCGCCTCGAAGTTCGCTCTTGCGGGCATAGAGCTTCGGAACGACATCTTCGACCGCGAGAAGGGAGACCGGGCATGATGTTCGCAATGCTAGCAGCACTCACTGCCGGTGCCTTCGCAGCAACGGCCGCCCTGTGGGCGCTAGGCTTCGGTGTCTCCAATGGCGCCACCGCCCGCCTCCAGGCGCTTCGCGGCGAGCACCCCCTCAACTCCCGGGAAGAAGCGGCCGCGAGCATCTCGCTGCGAAAGCGCGCCAACGTCAATCTCGCCGGTATCACCGTCGTTTCTGGCACCATTGCCACCAACTGGTCAAAGGACCTGGAACGCGCCGGACTAACGCTGAACGTGAAGGAATACTTCATAGTCCGTTCGATCGTCGGTCTCGTTCTCGCAGCGCTGGTCGTGATGATGTTGCCATTGCCAATCCTTGCCATTCCAGCAGCTGCCCTTGGCTTCTACGCCGTCGGGTTCTGGCTCAAGATGCGCATTTCGCGCCGCAAGAAGAAGCTAGAAGCCCAGCTGGTGGAACTCCTCCAGATGGTCTCCAGCGGACTTCGTGCCGGTTTCGGCTTCATCCAGGCCATGGAGTCGTCTTCGGCCCAGCTGCCGGACCCTTTGCAGACAGAAATCAAGCGTGCCCTCCGCGACATTTCCGTGGGCGCAACCGTGGAGCAGTCACTCGAAGCGCTGAACATTCGCATTGGCAGCACGGACTTCGACATTGTTATCACCGCAATCCTTATCCAACGCCAGGTTGGCGGTAACCTCGCCGAGATCCTTGAAAACGTCGCCCACACCATGCGCGAACGTGAGCGCATCCGCGGCGAGATCAACACCCTGACAAGCCAGCAGCGTCTGACCGGCTACGTCATTGGCGGAATCCCGGTTGGCCTCTTCGGCGCCTTCATGTTCATCAGCCCGGATTTCACCATGCTGCTGTTCACAGATCCCTTGGGCCGAATGATGCTTGGCGGTGCACTCTTCCTGGAGTTCATGGGCTTTATGGTCATCCGCAAAATCGTGAACATCGAGGTATAAGGTCATGGAACTCTTCATTACCCTGGGAACGTTTATCGCCGTCTCGTTGTTGACCTACGGCATGCTTTACCGGACAAGCGGAAACGACGCCCTCGATTCCCGCCTCGGTGGCCTTCGCTACACGCGCGCTGGCAAGGATTCGCTGCCAGACCCGGAAGCCGCATTCACGCAGCGTGTCATTCGCCCGATCATCCAGGGAGCGGTCTCAAAGATTGCCTCCCTGTTGCCGAGCACCATGGCCGAACGCGTCGAAGGCGCGCTCGTGCAGGGCGGCGTGAAGATGAAGCCCGGCCAATTCATCGCGCTTGTTGGTGTGCTCATGGGAGTACTACCAATTGTCGCGGTCCTCTACGGCGCCACGATGGGTTTCGGGTTCACCGTGCTCATCGGACTGTTCTTCGGAGGCATGGTTCTTGGTGTCTACGGACCACGCATGTGGTTGCTCGGACGAATCAAGAAGCGCCAAAAGGAAATCTGGCGAGCGCTCCCGGACGCGTTCGACCTCATCACAGCTTCGGTGGAAGCCGGTCTCGGTATCGACGCTGCGTTCACCCGCGTGATCGAAAAAGTCCACGGTCCGTTTGCCGACGAGCTCACACGAACGATGCGCGAAATCTCCATGGGACGTGCACGACGCGATGCCTTTGTCGACATGGCCGACCGCACCGGGGTCGAGGAACTCCGCTCGCTCGTTAACGCTGTCGTGCAAGCGGAAGCAATGGGTATCTCCATCGGTGCTGTCATCCGCGTACAGACCGGCGTGATTCGCACCAAGCGGCGCCAGAAGGCCGAAGAGCAGGCGTTTAAGGCGCCGGTGAAGATGGTCTTCCCGCTGGTGTTCTTCATCTTCCCTGCGATTATGGTTGTCATCGGCGGACCGGCCGTCATCCAAATCAAGGGAGCCTTCTAGTTCATGGCGTCCACCCCGGGACAAGACACAGAACTCGTGGCGAGCCAGGTGCGGTTCGCCACGAATATGTGGACGCGCTTCCGGGGCCTCATGCTGCGCAGCCGCCTTGAACCGGGCGAAGGACTTGCGATCGAGCCTTGCGCGTCCATCCATATGTTCTTCATGCGCTTCTCCATCGATGCGGTGTTCTACACGCGCGACCACCGGGTCACGAAGGTCCGCCACAATGTTCGCCCGTGGATCGGCATCGCCTTCGGGGGACCGGGGGCCCGGGGAGTTGTGGAACTTGCCGCGGGGGCGGCTTCCGGAGTATCCGCAGGCGACCAACTGGTGTTTGGCAGCGACGGGTCACTTTCCATCGCGCGCTCACACGAAAGCTGACGGCCACAGCAACGGCACAAGCGCCCCAAGTACCAGGAATGGCCCGTAGCTAAAGACACCGCGTGCTCTGCCGGCAACAACCATGAGCAAAGCCGGGATGCCCGCCGCGATCACGCCGATGAACAGGGCGCTCAAGGCGGCCGGCCACCCCAATAGAAGTGCGATCAGCAGCATGAGTTTGACATCTCCGATGCCGAACGCGGTCGTGCGGATGCGAAGCAAAAGGCTCAGGACCACGCCGAGCACAAAGAATCCGACGCCTACCCCAAGGACCACCGCCGTGCCAAGCGCGATGTCCCACGGCGTACGGTCGGGCCAAACCCAACACAGGGCGGCGGCGGCAGCGGCGGCAGGGTAGGTCAGACGGTTGGGCAGAAGTCGGCGCTCGATATCGGTGCTGGCGAGCACCAGCAGCACAATCACAAATCCCACGGTCACCAGCGCGGGAAGCCACTCGTAGTGGTCCGGCCTGAGTGCGACAGCAACGCAGGCGGCGCCCGCGATGCTTACTCCAACACGGCGGAACCGGTCGTTTCGCCGCGCCTGGAGATGGCGGTGCGATGGGTTCGAGTAGAGGTGATGCTGGCGCCCCGTAGCGAACCAGAGCACAACGGCTGCAAGCAATGCACCGGCAAACGGTATGGCGAAGTCCATGGCTGCCGATTGTGAAGGCTCAGGCTCGTCCGGTAGAGGGGGTGTATCCCTACTTCAGCTTTCGGAATCACCCGCCGCACGCATTATTTCGTCCCGAAACTCATCGAGCAGTGCTGCATCCAGCCGCGCGTTGATGTCGGTACCCACGCGGGCGAACCAGCGCTTTACCAGTTCCTTCACGGCTGGCTCCACGCCTTTCTCCTGGCCATTGCGGCGAAGCATCGGCGAGACCGGTCGTCCCATGTCTTCTAGCTGAAGGTCTTCGAGCAGAATGTTCATCGCCGCGAGCAAATGTTCGCCCGAAACGTCGGCCACCCCCATGTAGTCCGCCACGGCTGCCGCCGTGGTGAGGATATCGGCGAATCGCAAGCCACTCCCTTCGGCCGTCATGCTTCGCGGACCGCTCGTTCCAGGAGTCGTGTGGCACCGGCGTAGTCGACCTCTGCGCCCAACTGAACAACGGGGCCAATGTGCACCTCCACCTTCCCGCGGGGGGTTGGGAACCACCCTCCTTCGCGGAAACCCCGGCGAATGACGTCGATGCGCATCGGGACGACGGGCGCGCCCGTTTCCACAGCCAACAACCCCGCACCACTTTTAAAGGGCTGCATGGGACCGAGTTCCGTCAGTTTTCCTTCGGGGAAGATGAGCACGTGCCATCCGTCCTCGAGCATCTGCGCCACGGTCTCGAGGCTCTCACGCACGCCGCTTCCCTGCTTATTGAAGGGAAAGCCGTTGCCAAGGACGCTCGCAACGAGGCCACGAACGCGGTTCCCATAGATGTCGCTTGCCGCTGCCGCGATGGCGAGCCGCTTTCGAAAGCTGTGTGGAAGCGATTTCACGAGAAGTGCCTGGTCAAGGTGCATGTTGTGGTTCGCGATCACCAGGCAGGGCTTGTCGACACCTTGGAGGTTTTCTGCCCCATAGATACGAAGGTTGTACCCCACCCGGAGGAGGGGAAACACGAAGCGAGTTTGCAAAACGTCGCGGATCCAGCGCACCGGTTGACGGCGTGGCCACGCCGGGACCGGGTGGCGGCGCCGGCGAATGAACTTGCGACCCTGACCTGGCGGCATCGAACCTCGGTGAAGCGGACAGGAGTGCGGTCCTGTTGTTGCGCGTCAATCGAGCACCATCATGCGACGGGCCGGGCCTGCGTTCTACGCCGTCAGCGAACGGGCGAAACGGCGAAGCGTCGTACCGCCGCCATGAAGAATGGGCCTGTAGTGGCCGAAACAGAGCGTATCGAAGCTCAATCGTGCGAGTTTGCGGACCGAGCCAACGGCTTCGTCCATATCCTGGGTGAAGAGCCGATTGGGCAACATCATCCTTCCGAAGCGGTACTGCAGCGCATCGCCAACGATCAATACGCCACGCTCCGGGAAATGGAGCGCGATGCTGCCGGCGGTGTGCCCGGGCGAATGCACGACGCGCACGCCGCCAAGGGCGGGAAGTTCGTCACCGTCTTCCAGGCAGACATCGATGCGTGCCGGCCCAGGGTCCGCGAACTCCAGGTAGGGCGTGAGCGCACGCGCGAGGATGGGGTGAATGAACGGGTTGGGCAGGGGCAGCCGGTTTTCGATGAACGGTGCTTCGGCGAGGTGAATGCCGGTCCGCGCGGGGACATGAGCCTGGATTTCCGGCAGTCCGCCAACATGGTCGATGTGATAGTGCGTCAGCAGAATGCTGGTGATGTCATCCGGCGAGCGGCCCAGCGTGCGAACCGCGCCAAGGATGTCCGCGCCCGAGCCAGGTCCGCCAGTGTCGATGAGCGTCACCTCTTCGTCGATCGCGAGATAAACAAAGGCTCCGCGGGTGCGCACACGGAACAATCCGGGCACAACCTCGCTGATGGGAGACGGTAGTGCGGTCTTGAATTCGTCGAGGCGTTCGCGCCAGAGCTGGCGTTCGATAGTGGGGCTCATGACAATCGAGCGTAGCAGATTGGCGGTTCAGGTAACGAGAACGGCCTCCCCTTGTGGGGGAGGCCGTGACAGCCAACGAGCGGGCCGCGAGGGCAAAATGAGCAGAGCAGTTCAAGAAGGGACGGTAGGCGCCGCTCGTTCGCCGCTGACATTGTGAATTGTATCACAACCGTCTCGCGAGCGGCGTGTTGTCTCGATAGGACTTGTTGACGCCTGCCAGTAGCTGCGTCGATTGTGCGTAGCCCCGCCGCACCGCTAGAGTAACGAGTGGTTGTGCCAATGAAACCGACGATGGTCCTGCCTGAACGCTTCGAAAAGACAGGCACTTTGGACCTCTCCCAGAACAAGCGGCTCGCGCTTTCGCTCCAGATCGCGGCTGTGCTTCTGTTCGTGGTCTCTGTCGCGCTGTTTGTCCAGCTCACGTTGCTCCTGCGGCAGGAAGACGAACTCGTATTCTCCTTCGATGCTGACTTCGCCACCCTCTTTGGCTTTGTGCTCGTCCTCGTGCTCACGGGATTCGTGCATGAAGCGGTTCACGGCGTGTGTTTTTGGCGGCTCACGAAAGACGTGCCCAAGTTTGGGTTCAAGTTGTTCTACGCCTATGCGGCCGCTCCCGGTTGGTACCTGCCGCGTTCGAACTACTTCGTTATCGCCCTGGCCCCGGCGGTAGCGATGACCATCGCCGGCATCGTCTTTATTCCCTTCGTCACGACGACCGTGCTGCCGTTCTTGCTGGCGGGGCTCATTCTGAACTTCGCGGGTTCAGTTGGTGACCTTGCAGTTGTCGCCTGGCTCCTGGGCAAGCGGCAGGCGATGTACATCAACGACTACGGCGATGGCGTCACAATCTATGGGCAGGTCCCGCGCTCGATCGATTCCTGATGCCGGGTGGTTCCCCCTCGCGAACTACTCCCAGTCCGTCCAGCGCCCGTCACGAACGATGCTCGATCAGTTGTTGACTGCCGGGCCGCTCGGTACCGTGTCGGGATGTACATTCCGCGGCATTTCGCCATCACCGAGCCGACCACGTTGCTGGAGGTGATGCGCGCCAACAGCTTTGCCACCTTCGTGAGTGACACTGACGACGGTCTCCAGGCGACCCACGTTCCGCTGCTGGTGGACGAGAGCGATGGAGAGGTAGTGCTGACGGGCCACTTTGCCCGCGCCAACCCGCACTGGAAAGCCTTCGATGGCGGACGGGACGCGCTTGCCATCTTCGCGGGACCGCACGCCTACATCTCGCCATCGTGGTATGGCTCCGGTCCGGCTGTCCCAACGTGGGACTACGTGACGGTCCACGCGCGGGGGAAGCCGGTGCTCGTCGAGGACGTGGCAACTCGGCTGGACATCCTTCGCCGTACAGTCGAGACCTACGAATCCGGGATGGACGTTCCCTGGTCCATGGATTCGCAGGATGGCGACTACATCGAGAAGTTAGCGCAGGGCACCGTCGCCTTCACGATGAAAGTCGAGAAGCTGGAAGGAAAGGCGAAGCTCGGCCAGAACCGGCCCGAGCAGCAACCGGGGGTGATCAAGGCACTCGCAGAATCGGATTCTGAATCGGAACGGGAGATCGCGCAGCTTATTGGGCGGGCGAACGGTCTATCCTGAGGAACAAGCAAGCGCGCCGCTTGCCGCCCGCCACCGCGTTGGGGAGAATCGGCATTACGTTTCGGCGCACCACAGGAAAGCAGGACTAATACATGGCCATCACACTTGGCGACAACGCGAGCGAATCCGCATGGCGTAGCGAAGTTCGCGAATTCATCCAGGCGGAAGCGCCGAAGTCGCTGTTGAGCGGCGAACAGGGCGAAGGTGGACTCTTCGGCCGCATGGGCGCGATTAAGGAATGGCGCGACAAGGTTGCGAAGAAGGGTTGGATCGCTCCGTCGTGGCCGAAGGAATACGGCGGCGCCAGCATGGGCGTGCTCGAACAGTTCATCTTCAATGAGGAATGTGCCGAAGCGGGCGTACCCGCGAACGTCGGCGGATTCGGCGTGATGATGATTGGCCCGACGATCATCGAGCACGGCACCGAAGAGCAAAAGCAGGAACACCTGAGCCGCATCCTCAAGGGCGAAGTGCTGTGGTGCCAGGGCTATAGCGAACCGGGCGCCGGCAGCGACCTCGCCAGCCTGCAGACTCGAGCCGTCCGTGACGGCGACGACTACGTCATCAACGGCCAGAAGATCTGGACGACCGGCGCACAGTACTCCGACTGGATGTACATGCTGGCGCGCACCGACCCGGACGCGCCGAAGCATCGCGGCATCACCTACCTGCTCGTGGATATGAAGAGCCCCGGCGTGACGGTTCGCCCGCTGACAACCCTGGCGGGCACTCAGACCTTCAACGAAGTCTTCTTCGAAGACGTGCGCGTGCCGGTGGAGAACCGCATTGGCGAAGAGAACCGGGGCTGGTACGTGGGTACGACGACGCTCGACTTCGAACGCAGCTCCATCGGCAGCGCGGTTGGTGTTCGCAAGCAGCTCGAAAGCCTGATGCGCAAAGCGAAGGAGAACGAGGAAGCTTCGTTCAATCGCGGCGTGAGTGTTCGCCATGAATTCGTCGACCGCTGGATCGAGGCGGAAGTTGCCAAGATGCTCAGCTACCGCGTGATCAGCATGCAAGCCAATGGGCTTATCCCGAACCACGAGGCGAGCATGTGCAAGCTGGTGACCAGCGAACTCGGCCAGAAGATCGCGACGCTTTCTATGCATCTCTTCGGCATGAACGGCAACGTCATCAACCGCAGTTCGATGGGCTACATGCAGGCGGTCAGTTCGACCATTGCCGGTGGCACGACGGAGATTCAGAAGGGCATCATGGCAACCCGCGGGCTGGGTCTGCCGCGATAAGCATCACAACCAACGAATGAGAAAGGGACGGTCTTGCGACCGTCCCTTTTCGTTGTCGCGTACCAGCTCATTCAGTGGTTGCGTTGCTTCTCCACGTGCGTGTGCAGCTGGCGCTCGAGCGCGTCGAAGGCGTCGGTTAAAGCCGTGCGGAGATGCTCGTCTCGCTTCTTGTTTGCGACAAGCACGGCGCCTGGAACATCTGCTTCCAGCATGATGTCGTAGGGCGCGCCCTTCGCATGGTGTTCGGATTCCGTGGTGATCGAGAGCCGCACGATGTTGATGCGATCGTGGAGTTTCTCGAGGTGTGCGAGCCGCTTGTCGACGAGTTCCTGGAGCTCACCGGTAAGTGCGACGGAACCGGTGCGAATCTGAAGTTCGGGCATGGCTGCCTCCTTCGCTTGGTACCAACAGTATCGGCGTGTCCGGACATTCCTGTCAGGGGCCAGCGGCCGCTTCGCAGCAGGCGAACGGCGCGAAGTGTGAAATCGTGGGCTTTGCTATGATTCGGGTGGTTGCGACCGGGTGGGATTTGCTCAGCGTTTGAGTACCTGCCTTCCAGCCCCCTCGCCCTGATCGGTGCCGGCGTCTTAGGCTGCGGGCTTGAGGTTGGGGGGAGCGAATCACGTTCACTTTCCGCTGTTCGATCCATGTCCCCGGGCAAGCCCAGGTCAAGAACGATGAGCGATCAGTGGAAAACAGCTAAAGAGGAGAACTTCCAACGTGCCTGAGAGCAACGATGCAACAGCTAGTGTGAGTGAGAGCGAAAACCCGGCGATCCCCGCACCGACTCCCAAAGCGGGCCGGCCGAGGACGAACAAGGACTGGTGGCCGGATCAGCTGGACCTCTCCGTACTCCACAAGCACTCCCCACAAGCCAACCCCCTTGGAGAAGACTTTGACTATTCCGAGGAGTTCAAGAGCCTTGATGTCGACGCCCTAAAGCAGGACCTCATTGAGGTTATGACTACGCCACAGGACTGGTGGCCACCCGACTACGGTCACTACGGTCCGCTTTTCATCCGCATGACCTGGCATGCCGCCGGTACGTATCGCATTGCCGACGGCCGTGGAGGCGGCGGTACGGGGTCGCAGCGTTTCGCGCCCCTCAACAGCTGGCCAGACAACGCGAACCTCGACAAGGCGCGCCGCCTGCTCTGGCCAATCAAGCAGAAGTACGGGAACAAGCTTTCGTGGGCGGATCTGATCGTCTTCGCTGGCGACGTCGCCATGCAATCGATGGGATTCAAGAGCTTCGGCTTCGGCTTCGGCCGGGAAGACATCTGGGAAGCCGAAGAGATCTTCTGGGGGACCGAAGAAGCCTGGCTGGGCGATGAACGCTACAGCGGTGACCGGGAACTCGGCGGACCGTTCGGCGCGGTGCAGATGGGCCTCATCTACGTGAACCCGGAAGGGCCGAACGGCATGCCCAGCGCGCTGGCCGCGGCTCGCGACATTCGCGAAACGTTCAGCCGCATGGCCATGAACGACGAAGAAACCGTCGCGCTCATCGCGGGCGGGCACACCTTCGGCAAGACACATGGCGCAGCCGATGCCGTGGAAAATGTTGGACCTGAGCCAGAGGGCGCTGCTCTTGAAGAGCAAGGCCTCGGTTGGAAGAGCAAGTACGGCAGCGGCAAGGGCGGCGACACGATCACCAGCGGCCTGGAAGGCGCATGGACCAACGAGCCGACGAAGTGGGACAACGGCTTCTTCGACAACCTTTTCAAGTACGACTGGGACCTGGCGAAGAGCCCGGCTGGCGCCTTCCAGTGGGTGCCGACGAACCCCGAAGCGCAGGGCACCGTGCCCGATGCGCACGACCCTTCAAAGCGGCACGTACCGGTCATGCTGACTACGGACCTCGCGCTCCGGCTAGACCCGATCTACGGGCCGATCTCCCGGCGCTTCTACGAAAACCCGGACCAGTTCGCCGAGGCTTTCGCGAAGGCGTGGTACAAACTCCTCCACCGCGACATGGGACCGGTAACCCGTTACCTGGGCCCATGGGTGCCCGAACCGCAACTGTGGCAGGACCCTGTTCCAGCGGTCGACCATGAGTTGGTGGGCAGCGAGGACATTGCCGCCCTCAAGGGCAAAATCCTGGCATCGGGCCTTTCAATCCCCCAGCTCGTTGCCACGGCGTGGACGGCGGCGGCCAGCTTCCGCGGCACGGACATGCGCGGCGGAGCCAACGGCGCCCGAATTCGCCTTGCCCCGCAGAAAAGCTGGGAGTCGAACGAGCCCACTGAACTCGCCACTGTGCTGCAAACCCTCGAAGGTATCCAGCAGGACTTCAACGGTTCGCAGTCCGGCGGAAAGCGCGTCTCGCTCGCCGACCTGATCGTCCTCGGCGGGTGCGCCGCCGTGGAACAGGCCGCCAAGAACGCCGGTCACGACATCACAGTGCCATTCACGCCGGGCCGTACCGACGCCTCGCAGGAACAGACCGACGCAGAATCCTTCGCGGTACTGGAGCCACAAGCCGACGGGTTCCGGAACTATCTGCGCAGCGGGAGCCCGATGTCCCCGGAGACGCTGTTGCTGGAACGCGCGAATCTTCTGACACTGACCGCGCCGGAAATGACGGTGCTGGTTGGCGGGATGCGCGTGCTCAACGCAAACTTCCGGCGCGCCCAGGAAGGCGTCTTCACTTCGCGGCCGGAGACCCTGACCAACGACTTTTTCGTGAACCTGCTTGACATGCGAACGGAGTGGAAAGCGGCCGACTCGGCGGAGAACCTGTACGAGGGGCGCGATCGCGCCAGCGGCGAGGTCAGGTGGACTGGCACCGCCGTCGACCTGGTGTTCGGCTCTCACTCGCAGCTACGGGCGCTCTCGGAGTTCTACGCCTCTGACGATTCCAAGCAGAAGTTCGTGCAGGACTTCGTTGCCGCATGGGACAAGGTGATGAACCTGGACCGTTTCGACCTCGCCTGATTCGGCGTGAGGTTGGCCGGTCACGACGCGAGGGAA
>CAZDZP010000024.1:0-14976 GCA_964509855.1 uncultured Anaerolineaceae bacterium
GAACCCCTACCAGGCCGGCTTCGCCCAGGTCGTCTGCGTCGCCAACTCCATGGCCGAAGCCAAGGAGCTTTACTGGCCGCACATCGACTACTTCTACAACCGCTGCCTGCACGTCTACCCCGGCTTCGGCGATGCCCCCGGCTATCGCACGCCGCGCACCATCAAGGCGGGCATCCGCTCCCAGTTCGAACAGGCCGCCGCAAACAAGCGCGCAGCCCAGAGCTGGGAAGGCCTCGTCGACGAGGGCTACATCATCGCCGGCGACCCCGACACCGTGACCGAAAAGCTGGAGGAACTGACCGACAAACTCCACGTCGGCCACCTCATGTTCCTTCTCCAGATGGGCAACATGCCGCGCGAAACCGCCATGTACAACACCCAGCTCCTTTCGGAAAAAGTGCTCCCGCGCCTGCGCGGCAAGTTCTCCGAATACGAGGACCACTGGTATCCGAAGATGATGCCGAAGGAAAAGCGAGCACTCCCGCAGGAAATGCAAAAGCTCAACCTCGGCGATCTCGTCGCCGTCGGCGGTGCAGGCGGCCAGTAACCGCCACCTGGACGGCTAACTCCAACGAAAAGGGGCCTCACTCGTGAGGCCCCTTTCGCGTTCGTGCCGCCAGCGACTCACTGCAGCTACGTCGCAAGCTCATTCAACGTGACGACCCGCAACCTCGGCACCCGCTCGAATTCCCGCACGTTCGCCGTGAGCACATCGTGCTCGTTCGCCAGAGCCGTCGCCGCGATCAGGAGATCCGCCGCGCCCGATTGACTGACCCATCGTCCGCAGTGCAACGCGAGCCTCGGCATGAACCCGTGCTTCAAGTGTTCCAAATGGGAGCACCGTTACAACGTTCAGCAGAGCATCGAGAAAGTCGGCGCGTTGACGGCGCCGGGACTCAGTGTCGGCCAGGAGCGAGCCAACCGAAATCTCCGAAACCGTGATCGCAGCGAGGAAGAGGGACTGGTCCAATGACTGTCCGAACGACTCCACGTCCCTTTGTTCTCGCTCAAAACGAATGATGACGGATGAATCGAGGATTATTCCCAAGGCTCGGTAACCACGGATTCATTCAACATTCGCCGCGCGATTCCCATGTCCCGCTCCCAGTCCTCGTCCATCGGCTCTTGTCCCTTGCGTGCTTCGAGGAACGCCAGCAGTCCACCCTTCGGCGGCTCAATCTTCGCCACCACCCGGCCGTCGCGCTCAATCTCCACGGCTTCGCCGCGCTCCAGGCTGGCGCACACTTCCTCGCCCAGGTCCTTCACATCAATGCGCAGCGTCATGCGAAAAGTGTAGCAGCGCTCAGGCCGGCTTGTGCGCGCGAAGCGAATACGTCAGCGGTACGCGCCGTTGGTCGTCCACGGGCAACATCCACTGGCGTTCGCCATCGGGCACCATCCATGGCAACGCCTGCCAATCGCAACGGTCATGTTCGTGCATGAACTCGATCACCAGCCCGGCTTCAATCAGCGCCGTCACCACTTCGCCCAGCCCGTGATTCCATTCGTAGGTGCGCGTACTGGTGATAGCAAACTCCGTGTCGTTGTCCGTGTAGGTGATGGCGTCGTCCCATACGAGCGGCTCTTTCGTTTCGAAGTAGGCGTAGCGCATCACGTACCCGGGTTCCTGTCGTTCATCGTCGAGCGACCACAACACCGGGTGACCTTCACGGATGTAGAAGGTGCCGCCCGGCTTCAGGCAGTCCGCCACAACCTGCGCCCACGGGCGAATCTTCGGCAGCCAGCACAACGCGCCGATCCCCGTGTACACGATGTCGAACTGCTCGCCGCCGAGCGCCGTCGGCGCGTCGTACACGTTCGACTCCACGAAACGCGCATCGCTGGCCTTGATGGTCGCCGCCAGCTCGGTCGCGGTCGCGACTGCGTTTGGGGAGAAGTCCAGCCCGGTGACCTTCGCCCCGAGCCGGGACCAGCTCAGCGTATCCATGCCGAAGTGGCACTGGAGGTGCAGCAGCGTCTTGCCCTCAACGTCGCCCATCTCCCGGACATCCACGGGAAGGATCGCGAGATTCCCCGCAAGGAATCCCTCCATGTCGTAGGACTTGGAGCGGGTGTGGATGGGCACGCGTTCGTCCCAGTTCGCCTTGTTGGCGTCGAAGTATTCCTGCAATGACATGGCGAAAGTCTCCCGACATGGGAACGTGCGAGCTACGGCGAAGGTTACCCGCCTACGCCCATCGCTCCACTGTCATCCCTGGCACGCGTTCGAGCTCGCGCACGTTCGCGGTTGACACGCTGTGCCCATGCGCCAGCGCGATCGCAGCAATGATCAGGTCTCGCTCGCCGATACGACTGCCCGATAGCTGCAACTGCGGAAAGATCTCGGCCCACGTTTCTGCCGCTGGTTCATCAAAAGGGAGTACCGGGAGCACCCCGCGAATGTGTTCGAGAAACGTATGGCGCCGCTCCGTCCGTTCAGGCGACGCGGTCATAATCGCTCCAATTCGCAGTTCCGCCACCTGCAGAACGGTGATAAGGGATTCTGGTGGCAACTGGGTGAGGGCGGCCGCGCCGCTCGCACCACCGCGTTCCAGTGCGATCAGCACCGAAGAATCGATTGCGGTTCCCATTCAACCGGGGCCACCGGGCGGTTAATGACTTCCCACACCTTTTCCATATCCCGCTCGAACTCGTCGTCCAACGGCGGTGCTGCCCGGCGCGCCGCGAAGTAGCCTTCCCAGTCCACAGGCGTCCGCGGCTTCGGCCGCGATTGCGGTTGCACGTGCGCGACAACCCGCCCGCCGTCTTCAACGTCCAACGTCCACCGTCTCGCCGCGCAGCAAACACTCGCGCACCGCTTCCGGGAGTTCCGAGATATCGATAGTCACGTGCCCCATCGGATAAGTGTAGCGGGAATTCCGGGTTCGATGGCTACACCCCGGCGTAGCTGTGCAGCCCCGTTATCCAAAGGTTCACCACGAAATACGTGAACAGGATCATCACCCACGAAACCACCAGCCACCACATCGGGTCGGGCCGCCAGCCGCGGCGCACGCGCTCCGAAACCAGGTTGCGAATGATCGGCGCGCCCGCCACCGAACCCGTGCCTGATCGCGCGTGGAAGTACGCCGCCAGCGTGAGCACCACCACCAGCGCGCTCGTTTCCTTCGGGTCCCAGCCCCAGTAGCGGCCCCACGCGCTGTTCGCCCACCACGCCCCCAGCGCAATGCCCAACACCAGGATCGGGAACCCCACCACCGTCGCCTTGTGCGCCAGGTCGCCCGCTGCTTCAGGGCTCGGCAACGCCATGAAGCGCCGCTTCCCTTCGCCGCCCTGCACCAGGTAAATCACCGCGCCGCAGAACGCCACCGTCAGCACCGCGTACGAAAGCATCATCGTGCTCACGTGGATCGCCATCAGCGGCCCGTTCTGCAGCGCCGGGATGAGCGGCACGATCTCGCTCGGGAAAAGCGACGCGATGAACAGCATCGCCACCACGAGCGGCAGTGCCAGAACGCCGACCCGCCGCTGACCCGTGTATGCCTCGAACGCCAGGTACGAAAGCGCGATACCCCCCGCAAACGCCACCGTGAACTCGTACATATTCGAAAGCGGCGGGTGCTCCACCGCGACCCAGCGCGTGGCCACCGTCAGCACCAGCGCCAGCGACGTCAGGCCCGCGAACGCCGTTGCCAGCCGGCCAAGCCCCATGTTCGGCACGCCGCTACCCGGCTGCGAAACCGTCACCGTGCCCGCCTCGGTCTGCGCGCTAAAGCGGCGCACGGCAACCACCGCGCTCATCACGTAGCCGATGTACAGCGCCGTCGTCAGCCCCGCCGTGATGAACGACGTCCAGAACAGGTAGATCGAGAGGTTTTCCACGCTTCCATAATGCTACCGCTCGCCGCGATGCCGGGCGAGGAGCGCCCCAACTTCTTTCCTATGGGGTCGGAAGAAACAGCTGGTACTTCCCGGGCGTCGCCGCGCCACCCACCAGCGGCGCATCAATTGACACGGTGATCGGCCCCGTCGTCGCGCCATAGCCCGAGGCCACCGTCGCTATCAACGTCACGCCACGCGACTGCCCTTCCGCCACCACCACTTCTGCCTTGCCTCGAAACACACCCAGCGTCGGAAAGTTCCCGCCCGCCGCCGCGAACGACGCATTCCGCAGGTCCACCTGCGCGAAGTCTCGGCCATGGTTCATCAGCCAGAGGTCCACGAGCACCGCGTGTGTCGCGCCCTCGCGTTCCGCCTTGCCAATCGCCACGGCGAGGTCCGTCGCTTCCTTGCCACCGGTAGCCAGCAAAATGCAGCGGAAGTAGTCAATTGGGTACACCGCTGCGTTCACCGCTTGCACCGCCATGCTCGCCAGCGTTTGTTCGACTGCCACGGCGTGGTTGCTCTCGGCGATTTCCCCGCATCGCGTTTGCACCGTCAGCAGGTCTGCGTCGGGGTTCGGCGTTGCGGTTGGGAGCGGGGTTTCCTCGCCGACGGCTGCGCTGGTCGCGACCTCTGCCTCGCCTCCCTCTGGTGTCGAACGCGCCGACGCCACCTCTGCCGAAACTTCGGGCGTCTGCGTGGGAGTAGGGGTGGGCTCGACTGTCTCTGCCGCCGCAGTCGATTCTCCAGGCACTTCCGTCGCGAACGTGATCGAGCCCGCATCCGGGTCGTCCCAGGTGCCGCTGGCCGAAGGTGGCGGCGCTGGCTGAATGCCCAGTGCTACCGCGCCAACCGCCACCAGCACAAAGGCGGGCAACACGATCTTCCACTGCAGCAGCGCTTGCCACGGCAACTGGGCGCCTGGCTTTGAAGGCGGAAGCTGGCCATGGGCAGGTGGTACCGGTCGCATGTTTCCATGTTCTCTGAACCCCCCTCACGCGACGATCCGCGTTTCCCTTATCTCACAGCCGGGCTTTCCCTATCCCTTCCCCGGTGGCCGCCAAACCTTGCCGGTGCAACGTCCGCCTGACACCCTTCGAGAGTGACCCGCATCGCCCTCCTCGCCTCGACCCTTGCCCTGGTGATCCTCGCGAGCCTCTCCTGTGGGGACAGCACCGGCGCCCAGCAGACCGGCCTCGAAGTCGCCGTGGTCACCGTCGCATCGGCCGACGGGAGCGAATCGCACCCACTCACCGTCGAGATAGCCCGCACCGGGCAACAACGCCAAATCGGCCTGATGCACCGCCAGGAGCTCGGACCCGAATCCGGCATGCTCTTCCTCTTTCCCGCGATGTCCGCGTCTGGCTTTTGGATGCGCAACACCCTCATCCCGCTCGACATCGCCTACCTTTCCCCCGACGGCACCATCCAGGAAATCCGCCAGGGCGCACCGCTCGACGAAACGCCCCTGCGCCCCGCGGAGCCCTACCTCTATGTGGTGGAAACGAACCTCGGTTGGTTCGAAAGCAAAGGCCTCGGCGTTGGAGACCGCGTCGTCATCCCCCGCGACGTGCTCGATGGAAACGTAACGGCGAACCGCATCATCATCCCCGCGCTCGCCCGCAACCCCGTTGAGCTAGCGCCGTAGCCAGCCGCGACTCTATGTATTGAAACTACATTCCAAGTGCATACCAACGACGGGGAATCCCTTGATTTCCACGTAGCCGTCTGCGTACGGTCAGTTGGAGGTCACTTAAAGACGATCCTTGTTCGAGTGCTGGCTGTTGCGGTTGGACAGACATAGTGCTCTCGATTGCGCCCCGGGACACGTTGAATCGGTGGGGATTCTGCCTCCCTGGCAGAACGGACAAGGAGCAGCCGCGCACGCTGTTTCCGTAGCCACATCAAGCCTTCCCAGGAGCGGGTCCGCCCGCGGCGGCAGCGAATAACGCACCGTCAACTTCGTGGTGCCCTGTTCGGCCGGAGACCCGGCGGAGCACTGGTTTCCGAAGGGGAGACGTCATCCACCAGGCCGGTGAACCCGGCACCCCCATTGCGGTAAGGGGGAAGGAGATTCGAATGACACTTGCATTACATGGAAAGAGCGCAAAGAGGCAGGCCGTCCTTATCGTCGGCGCGATGCTTGCCATCCTTCTCGGCTCGCTCGCCGTGTTCGCCTCAGGCGGCGCCGGCGCGAAGGCGGGCCAGAATTCCCAATACCATCAAGATCGGCGTCGGCGGAACTCCCATTCCGCCCGCCTCCGGTAGCGGCAACGCAATCGCCGCTGGCCCGGCCTCGATGACGATGGTGCTGCTCGCGATGCTCTTCATCACGAGCGGTGGCCTCGCACTGGTCGCAGCGCGCAAGCGCAACTAACTTCCGCACGTTGTTCCCCCGCTCGACCGGGGGAATGACACGCCCCCCTCAGGGGAGGACAGGCAAAAGCCCCGATACCGCACCGGGGCTTTTGCGTGCTTTGCGGCAACCTGCCTCCGCCCACGGGAGCTCACTCCTGCGCCCACTTCGATGGAATCTCGTTAGAAATGCGGGCAAACCCTTGATTGATCCCGCGAGTTTACGTACCTTCAACCCAGCGTTTACCCGGGGTCTACCGCAGTGAAACTGTGGTGGAGGCTTCAACAGCCTCAAAACCGGGTCACCGGACCGCTTTCCGCCTGGTCCGCGGAATACACAGCGGTAACAAACAATCGGGGCACATGCGCCGCCCCCAACCGGTTTGGTCAGAACCGCAGCGCGCAAACGGGGTGTGAGCACCGCTCACGCAAAGCACCGGGGAAGAATCGCCTAAAGTCCGCACGGCCAGCCCGCGCATGCGACGCATGCGAACCAGGCACAACGGTCCCACGAACGATAAGGAAAGAAAACAATGACACTCGCTCTACACGGCAAGAGTCGCAAGCGGCAGTTCATGCTCATGATGGCCGCGTTTTTGGCGGTTGTTCTCGGCGCCGCCGCGGTCTTCGCGGCGCCCCCGGTGCCCGGCTCCGCCTCGCAGTCCGACAACGTTTGCGACTTCGTCGGCTACGGCTATACGGACAAGATTGACTGGTCCGGAGGCGCGACCGCGAATACGCATACAGCGCCCACAGGCAAAGTCATCGACGAAGTCTGTATCAAGGGCGGCGCTGGAATGTTCGCCGCCAACGAGCCCCACGGAACGCCGTTCGATGAACAAACAAACGGCGCCCAGGCTGGCTCATTTAAGGGCCTGAAGGACATCACCGAGAACCGCGGTGACATCGGCATCGGCAACGGCCAGCCTCACGCAGACGGCTGCTACGTAGTCGCAGGCATTGGCAGTACCTCCGTGACTATCACCGAGGGCAGTGACTGCAAGGACGTCTCGCACACAGCCGTCAAGTACAAGGATGCGCCCCAGGCCCCCACCGGCTCCATCACCATCACCAAGTCCGCCGACCCCTCCGATGACGGCACGCCGTTCTCCTTCATCGTCCTGAAGGACAGCGCGGACTTCGGCACCTTCGACCTCCAGCACGGCGAGTCGAAGAGCTACCCGGACCTCGCTCCCGCGAAGTACGACTTCTGGGAAACCAACATCCCCGCCGACTGGGCAAACACCAGCGCCACGTGTGCCGGCGCAACTAACAGCACCATCGTCTGGGACTCCGGTAGCGATAAGGTTCTCGAAATCACCCTCGCCTCTGGCGAAGACATCGTCTGCACCTTCTACAACGAAAATGACGAGACCCCCGGCACCAAGACCGTGCAGGTCACCAAGACCTGGACCGGCGCCGATCCTTCCGACGACGACAAGGCTGCCTTCTCCGTCACCATCACCCCTGGTGGTGACACCACCGCCGTCAACTGCAACTACGACACCGTGATGGCTGGCGATTGCGTCGCCACCATGGACGAAGACGAAAGCTACGGAGTCAAGGAAATTCTCCCCGCCGGCTGGACCACTGACTTGAAGTGGGTCGTTGGCGCGCTCTTCAACGCCTCCTGCGAACCAGTGCAGGTCGACGCTTCCTTCGCCACCGTCGTAGCCGAAGCCGACTGCGTCCACAGCATCACCAACACGAAGCAAGAACAGGAGGTCGACCGCCCGGTCGTTACCTTCTACAAGTACGTCTGCGAGGACTACGCTTCCGTCCCCGCGAACACTACCGATGGCAACACCCCCGGCCAGGCCAACGACGTCGGCCAGCCCGACCAGGTCAACCAGTCCGGCGCGACCCTCGGCGGCGAATGGCCGTTTGGCAACAACCCCATTCCCAACCCGCCCGGCGCCTTCGATGGCTGCTGGCTCGCCGATGGCTGGAGCTTCACCCTCGCCACGAACCAGTCCTTCACCAGCAACGCCACCACCACTGACAACACCAGCGGCGGCATGGTGCAGATCGAACTTACCCAGGAACAGCTCGATGCCGCCGAAGCCGGCCCGAACAACCTCTGGGTGAAGGAAAACTACCGCGACGGCGAAGGCTACGGCTTCGGCGCCGTGAAGTGCCACACCGACCACCTCCACCGCGACAACCTCGAATGGATCGACCTCAGCGGCGGCAACTACACCGAATCTCCCGTCTGCGTCGCCTTCAACGTCGCCCCCGAAGATCCCACCACCACGGTCGAAGCCTTCAAGGTTTGGGACGGTGACACCCCGTCCGCGGAACTACTCGAAAACTTCCTCGTCACCATCTTCCCGAGCGCGAGCGACGGCGTTACTTGCGAATGGGACGGTACCAAGCTCGTCGCGCTCTTCACGGGCACGCCCTGCAAGGTCACCATCGGCATCCATGAGACCTACACCATCATCGAAAGCGGCTTGCCCCAGGGCGCCACTGGCCCGCTTGAGTACCAGGCGGGCTCCGCGGTCATCTTCTCCGCAGCCACCTGCGAAGAAGATGCGCCTCAGCGGCTCGCCATCGTCGTCAACGGCGCTGGCTGCACGCACACCATCACCAATAGCTACCAGGCCCAGCAGATCTGCTACGACCCCTGGAACGGCACCTCCTTCGACAAGAGCGTCATCAAGACGAGCTCGGTCGCATGGGATCCCAACACCGGTCTCGTTAGCGGCAACTTCGAAGTCCACGCGACGAAGAACGTGAACGGGCAGAACGTGCCCATCTGCTTCAACGCTCGCCTTTCCGCCTACGAACTCACCGGCCCCTCTGCCGTTGACTACTCGCAGTGGTACCACCAGAAGCAAATCGGCATGGCCCACGTGGTCGTCGATAGCTCTGTCGAAACCCAGTACTCCATCAACCCGTTCGTCGCCGACGTCTGCAACATCCAGGTCGACTGGTACTTCTCCACCTCCAACCTGGCAAACGTCCGTGGCGTTGGTGAACACACCGACCAGGACGGGCGCGTTGGCCGGCCGTCGCCGCACCATCAGAACCCGCCGAACCCCCTGAACCCGGAATTCTGGCAGGACGTCTTCACGACGCCTTACCCGGACGTCCTCTTCCCGGGCGGTGGCACCAACTACCGCAACGTCGATGGTCCCTACACCGGCAAGGCCTACATCGCCGTCGATGGCCGCCAGTGCGCGACGCCGACGGGCTCGCTCCTGGTGACCAAGTTCGTCGAATGGAATGGCGCAACGCCGAACCCCGAAAAGCAGTTCGAAATCTGTGTCGCCGGCCCCGCGCCGTCCACGGACGTCGTTGAATGCCAGTTTGCCGCCTCAACCGGTGGTGACCTTACCTTCGCCAACCTCGTACCCGGCGACTACACCGTTTCCGAAACTGATCCCGGTTCCGAATGGACCGTCACCATCAACCCCTCCCCGATCGCGGTAACGCTTGATTCACAGGCAACCTCGACCGTTACCAACACCCGCCAGGTGGGCACCATTCGCATCCAGAAGGATGACGCGAGCCCCTACCCGAACCCGGCCGACCCCTCGGTCAACCCGGTCGCTGGCGCAACCTTCGAACTGACGAACACGCACACCAACCAGGTGTTCTGTGTCACCGACAACCAGGTCGTTCCCAACGCCTCCTGCGTTGGAATGCCGAAGGCTGACGCTGAAGCAGCGCCTGGCAACACCGTTGTCACCGGGCTGCCCGTTGGCCGCTACGAAATCCGCGAAGTTGAAGCGCCGGCGAATCACGGTGCCGACACCTGTTCCTACAACGATGCCAACTTCGTCCGCGCCATCAACCTCGGCGTGAACGGCGGCGGCCTCGACTGGAACCTTGCGGCCGCTGGCTGCCAGGGCAATAGTGCCTTCCACAACCCGGCCCCGTGGATTCGCTTCACCACCGGTGATACCGGCATCTGCGAACCGCTTGGCATGGAAAAGACCGGCACGCTCGAATACTTTGTGCCCGCCGGCATGACCCTCAAGATCCAGGGCGCCTTCAACGTCGTTCACCCGGCCGGCCCCACCACCTACACCGAAAAGACCGTCGTTGGTCCCGAAAAGGGCACCTTCGATATCGTCGGCCAGTGGCCCGGCATCGACTTCGACTCGCTGGACCCGAACAACCCCGTTGTGGAAATCCACTTCGGCGGCAACATGCTCAATGAGCAGGGCAACCCGATCGGGCAGGGCTTCACCGCCAGCCTCGACTACTTCTGGAACCCCTCCGTCTGCGACATCGTCTTCGTGCAGAAGCACTATGAAGGTGCCGAAGCCACGGAGTCCGACATCCCCGGCATTACGGTCTCGCCCGACCCGCTCAACACCATCACGGTGAACGGCGCCACGTCGAATACGACAACGACCAATTGGAACCCGGTTGTTCTGCCCAAGAACAGCTGGAACATCGGCGTTACCGAGACCCTCAACGAAAAGTGGGACTTCAAGTCCGGCGCAATCGTCTGTAAGGGCGCTGGCGCCGCCGACCCCGCGGTCTTCGACGCCACATCCGTCAACTTCACCTACGCCGGCGGCGCTCCCTGGAACACCGTCTGCCGTGTTGAGTTCACCAACGAATACAAGAAGTCCCGCCTCGTCATCGAGAAGGTCGTCACCAACGGCGAGACCCGCGCACCCTTCAAGTTCAGCCTCCTCGACAAGTCCAACTTCGAACTCGACTTCGAATGGCTTCGCGACGGCGAAACCTGGGAGCACGACGACCTCGAGCCCGGCACCTATTGGGCCAAGGAATGGCCGATCCTCACCCCCGGCTGGGACCTCTACGACGTCGTTTGCCGCGACAACAACATTCAACCGGATGTTGAAGTCCGCACCCTCGTTGAGGGTGACGGCTGGAACCCGTCCATCATCCTCAACGCCGTGAAGGTCGAACTCGACCACGGTGACGACATCACCTGCACCTTCTACAACCGCCCGAGCCACCGCGAAGTCGAAGTCTGCAAGGACTTCCTCGACAACGGCGACGTCTTCGCCACCGGCCCGGTCGACTTCAAGTTCAAGGTCAGCTGGCAGTACAAGCTCCTCGGCTTCACCAAGACAGCCGAGACCACCAGGACCATCACCCTCAACGAGGGCGAATCGGAGTGCATCACCGTTAGCCGTGCCGGCCTGGTGCGAATCCCCTACACCGCCGACGTCACCGTCACCGAACTCCCGGTGAACTACGGAGGTTGGAAGGATGCCCCCGGCTATCCCACCAACAACGTCGAAGCGTGTGAGGTAGTTGAGGATGACGTTCTCGTCTCCCTCAGCCAGGGCCTCGAAGTGGATGGCTCCACGGCCACCCTTTCCACCAGCGACTGCTCGGTGACCTTCGAAAACAAGGTCGCCCCGGAACGCGAAGTCGAAATCTGCAAGCTCGTCGAAGACAACGGTGATGGCACCGTTCACGGCGGCCTCTTCGGATTCGACCTCGACACCAAGAACGGCGAAACCGCGAAGTGGGCCGACTACCGCATCGAACAGTACGAAGACGGCGAAATCGTCTGCGTTACCGACACCGTGCCCGCGGACGTTGAAGTCCTCGTGAAGGAAACCTTCGGCGGCGCGCCCATCCAGGGCTTCCCGGATAGCCCCGAAGCCACCGCCTGGAACGGCAACGAAGCCGGCTACCCGCAGTACTCCGTGAATGGCGGCGACGCCACCAGCGGCCTGCAGACCAGCTGGCTCCCCGCCGGCACCGAAAAGCTTTCAGTCACCTTCGTCAACAAGACGGAGACCAATCCGAAGCTCATCGTCAACAAGCTCTACCCGGATTCCTGCGTGGCCCCGGAAGAGTCTGACCGCCCCGAAATGTCGCTGGCCGGTAACGGCGCCACCCTCGACTTCGTTGAAGAAGCCGAATGCGACACCTGGGAAACCGAGATCGAAGCCGGCAAGACCTACACCGTCACCGAGCAGCTTCAGCACGGCTGGGCCCTCGTGGACTACGAAGTGAGCGGCGAAGGCTGCTTCGACGAGACTAACGGTTTCGAACTCGTCCAGCTCAACGTCGTCGCCCAGGTCTTCAACAACATCCTCGGCCTCTCCCTCAACCCGCCGCTCGCGCACGATGTCCGCATCAGCGCCGATGGCCCGGGAGTGGAGTGCGTCGTCACCTTCATCAACGAACCCATTGGCGAAATCGTCCTCGTCAAGAAGCGCAGTATGACGCTCGACGAGGCATGGGACTTCACCATCAGCGACGTCGATGGGCCTGTCACCGTGGTCACCGACCAGGGCCCCAGCGGCACTGACCCGGAATACATGTCCGGCCAGGTTGCGGTCACGCTCCCGGTTGGCAGCTATAGCGTCACCGAAGTCCTCGGCGCCAACCAATGCGTCGAAGGCTCGGTCGAAAACGCCTACGACACCTACGCAGACTGGGCCGTGGATTCCCTCCCGGACCCGGATGAAACCGACCTCATCGGCGGCGCACCTCTCGGCGGAATCCAGGTCACCAAGGGCCAGACCACCTTCGTCGTGTTCGAAAACGCGGCATGTGGCGAAGTCCTCTCGTCGCCGAACCTCATCATCCGCAAGTTCATCGACAACCTCGCCGGTGACCTCAGCGGCACTACCCCCAGCAACGACTTCCGCTTCCGCGTCACCGTGACGCCGGCGGAGGGTCTGCCTTTCGAAACCATCGTCGAAGGCTCTGCCTTCACGAACGGCGTCGCCATCGTCCTCGGCCTGCCCACTGGCACGGTCGTCGTCGAAGAACTGACGCCCCCGGCTGGCTTCGAACTCACGGGCCACAAGGTCGACCTCAACAACAACGGCAGCACCGATGCTCAGGGCAGCGGCCAGCCAGCCTCCTTCGAAATCGGCCTCGACCAGACTCACAGCGTGAGCTTCTACAACCGGCAGCTCCCGCAGCCCCAGCTTTCGCTCGCCCGCATCTGCATCGACGAAAGCAACGGTGTTGCCTATAGCGTCAGCAACGCTGGCCCGGTCCAGTCCATGCTGCTCGAGTGGAACAACGGCGCCGAGACAGTCATCACCTCGCTCAACGGCGAAGTGCTCCTGCCCGCAGGCGCCACCGGCGCCCGCCTCGTTGCCACCTACGTCGGTGACCTCGAGGTGCAAACCGGCCTCGTGAACCTGCCCGCCGGCGAACTCAACTGCGTTGTTGAAACGCCGACCCCGGTCGTCGAGACTCCAACCCCGACCAACACCCCGGTGACGGAAACCCCGACGCCGGTCATTGAAACCCCAACCGCCACCCCCACCGATGAGCCGCAGGAGCCGACCGCGACCCCCACGCCCATCGACGAAGTGGAAGGCGAAATCATCCCCGGCGCATCGGAAACTCCCGATACGCTGGCCACCCCCATCCCGCCGGCCTCCGGTTCCGGTATCACCTCGGTGGTAGCTGGCGGCTCGAACTTCATGGCCGTCTTCCTTGCCATGCTCCTGCTGAGCACCGGAATGGCCATCCTTTCCTTCAGCCGCCGCCGCGCCTAAACCCGCGGCCCGGCAGAAACGGCCAACCCGAAGAGGCCCCGGAGCAATCCGGGGCCTCTCGTTTCGCCATCAGCGTACGATGTCCCCCTACCACCACGGAGGCCCGTCCCGATGGATGCTGAACAACGCGAAAAGTTCGTGAACCGCCCAATGACCGCCGTCCTGGCCACGGTCGATGCCAATGGTCTGCCTCACGCCGTCCCGGTCTGGTACCGCTACGTCGAGGGCCAATTCCACATCATCACCGGTCGCGATTCCGCCAAGCACCGCAACATTCAGCGCACCGGCCATGCAGCGCTCGCCATCGATGACCGCGAAGGCACCTTCGCGCACCTAACGGCGGTCGGCACCGTCGACGTCATCGATCCCTGCACCTATGACGAACGCCTCGCGCTCCACACGGTCTACCGTGGCGCCCGCGCGGCCAGGGAAGTCGTAGAGGCTGGCGGCCACGAAGGCATGGTCGTCTTGGTGCTCTCGCTCCAGCGCTGGTACTAGCGGTAACGCCCTTCGGTCACGCCCACTGCGAACGGCTGCTATGATCGAAACATGCCCCCACGAGCAGTATTTTTCGACATGGACGACACCCTCCTGGATGGCCACACCGCCATGACCGCCTCATGGGCCATCGTGTGCGCCGAAGCCGCGACCGTCATGGGCGGCGACGCTGAGCGCCTCCGCGATGCCATCCGCCGCGAAAGCATTGAGTTCTGGAAGGACGAATCCGTTTCCGGTCACTGGCGCATCAAGCTGGACGATGCCCGCGCATTTGTTCTCGAACGAGCACTCGTCAGCGAAGGGCTCGATGGCGGCAACGCCCGTCAGCTTTCCACCCAATACGCCGACCTCCACCGCCAGCACTCCGTCCTCTTCGACGACGCTATCGAAACCTTGGAGTTGCTCCGGGACCGCGGCATCAAGCTCGGCCTGCTCACCAATGGCGCCCACGATCCCCAGTGGGAAAAGATCAAGCGCTTCGACCTCGAACGCCACTTTGATGTCATCGTTGTCGAAGGCGAATTCGGCCGCGGCAAGCCCGAACCCGATGTCTTCCGCCACGCGCTCGCCACCGTCGGCGCGGCCGCGCACGAAGCCTGGCATATCGGTGACAACCTCTACGCCGACGTTGGCGGCGCGAAAAGCGTGGGCATCTCCGCAGCGTGGATCCACCGTGACCGCCTCACCCGCCCCGAAGCCGAGCACGTCGAACCCGACGCCTCAGTCGCCCATCTTCACGAGTTTGTTCCGGTCCTCGGCCTGTAGTCGGTAGTCGCTACTCTTCCGGCGCCTGCCACACCGGGTTGTAGCACGC
>CAZDZP010000024.1:14986-15368 GCA_964509855.1 uncultured Anaerolineaceae bacterium
GATTTCCCGGCCGTTTTCGTCGCGCACCAGTTCCGGCGGCGGGTCGCTGCGGCATTTCGAAAGCGCCTTGTAGCAACGAGGAAGGAACGGGCAGTGTTCGGGCTTCTCCGTGAGTTCGACGGCTGACCCGGGTATCCCCCGCAGCTCCCCGTGCGCGCCGTCCAACCGCGGCAGCGATGCCAGCAGTCCGGCCGTGTACGGGTGCAGCGGCTGCTTCATGATCTCCCACGGTGTGCCGCGCTCCACAATTCGCCCGCCGTACATCACGGCCACCTGGTCCGCCATCTGCGCCACGATGCCGAAGTCGTGCGTTATCAGCAGGATCGCCGTCCCACGCTTGTCCCGCAGTTCAACAAGCTGGTGAAGAATCTGCGCCTGGATG
>CAZDZP010000024.1:15378-16191 GCA_964509855.1 uncultured Anaerolineaceae bacterium
GTCCAGGGCGCTCGTCGGTTCGTCCGCAATGAGCAGGTGGGGGTCCAGTGCCGTCGCAATCGCCACCATCACGCGCTGGCACATGCCACCCGAAAGCTGAAACGGATACGACTTCGCCACGCGCTCCGGGTCCGAAAGGCCCACGCGGCCAAGAATGTCCACCGTCCGCCGCTTCGCATCCTTCTTCTTGATCGGCAGGTGGCTTGTCAGGATCTCCGCCACCTGGTCTTCCACGGGGATGACCGGGTTTAGCCCCGCCACCGGGTCCTGGAAGATGACCGCGATGTCGTTCCCCCGGATCTTCCGCAGCTGCTCCTCATGGAGTTGCAGCAGGTCGCGTCCTTCGTACCAGATCTCGCCCTGGTAGATGTCTCCCTCAGGCAAAAGCAGCCGCGGAATACTGTACGCCACCGTGGACTTTCCGCTGCCCGACTCACCAACAACCGCCATGATCTGGCCGCGGTGGATGTCGAGAGAGACATCGTCCACCGCGTGCGTCGTGCTTTCTTTGCTCCGGTAGCGCACCGACATGTTGCGGATGCGCAGCAGCGGCTCTTCCACGTCCACTCCCGTCAAACAAAAACGGGGCCACATCGCGCGGCCCCGTTGGTCGTACTCCTCACCGTTCCCGCTAGTCGTAAGGCCGAAGGGAGGAGATGAACTTCCCCTGGATCTCCACGTTTTCGGGCGTGGTGTAGATAGGCTCCATCGTACTATTCGCTGGCTGGAGTCGCACGCGAGCACCCTCATGGTAGAAGCGCTTGAGCGTTACCTCTCCTTTATCCTTCAGCCACACGGCCACGCGGTCGCCAT
>CAZDZP010000025.1:0-16187 GCA_964509855.1 uncultured Anaerolineaceae bacterium
GGTTGCGGCGCATGGCGTGCAACAGGTGGTTGCCACCGATGCTGAGCCCATCGCCATCACCGGTGATGACGAATATCTTCAGTTCGGGCCGGGCGACCTTCAGGCCGGTGGCCAGGGTAAGGGCACGCCCGTGGATGCTGTGGAATCCGTAGCTCTCCACGTAGTAGGGGAAGCGGCTGGAACAACCGATGCCGCTGATGAAGACGATGTCTTCACGGGGGACGCGCAGCTCCGGCAGCATCTTCTGCATTTGGGCGAGGATGGAGTAGTCGCCGCAACCGGGGCACCAACGCACCTCCTGGTCCGTCACGAAGTCCTTGCGGGTAAGCATGGGAAGTTCGATGTCGCCATCGCGATCCGTTGTAGGTGCAGTCATATCTAGCCTCCCAGCACTGATTCGTTGCCAAAGTCGAAGTCGAAGGGTTCACGCAAGCCGAGGAGCTCATCGATCTTCGCTTCGATTTCGGAGATCTTGAATGGCTGACCGGAGACCTTGTTAAAAGGAACGGCGTCCACGACGTAGCGGGCCCGGATCAGCAGGGAGAGCTGACCCATGTTGAGTTCCGGGATGAGTACCTGCTTGTAGTTGCCGATGACTTCGCCGAGGTTCCCCGGGAAGGGGTTGAGGTAGCGCAGATGCGCGGAAGCGACACTCTTGCCCATGTTGCGAGCGTTTTCGGCAGCGGAAGCGATGGCGCCGTAGGTGCCGCCCCAACCAAGCACGAGCATGTCGCCTTCGGTGGGACCGCTCACTTCGATGGGCGGAATGTCCTGGACGATCCCCGCCACCTTGTTGACGCGGTTGAGCGTCATGCGGTGGTGGTTACCGGGGTCGTAGCTAATGTCGCCCGATGACGCGGCCTTCTCAATACCGCCGATGCGGTGCTCGAAACCCTTCTGGCCGGGGACGGCCCAGGGGCGGGCCAGCGTCTTGGGGTCGCGCTTGTAGGGGTTGTACTTATCGTCGTCGCGCTCAGTGGCGTAGCTCCACTCGATCTTCGGCAGCGAGTCCATCTCCGGAACCTTCCACGGTTCGGAGCCGTTGCCGACATAGCCGTCGCTCAGGTAGATGACGGGAACCATGTACTTCAGCGCGATGCGGAATGCTTCGATAGCGAGCAAGAAGCATTCGGAGGGCGTCGCCGGTGCGATGATCGCGACAGGAGCATCGCCGTTGCGGCCGAACATCGCCTGGAGCAGGTCTGACTGTTCGGTCTTCGTCGGCATCCCTGTGCTGGGGCCGGCGCGCTGAACATCGATGAGCACGAGGGGTAGCTCGGTCATGATAGCGAGGTTGAGTGCTTCGCTCTTCAGGGCGAGGCCAGGTCCGCTGGTGCCGGTCAGGGCAAGGTGACCACCGTAGGAAGCGCCAATGGCGGCGCCGATGGCGGCGATTTCGTCTTCCGCCTGGATGGTTTTGACGCCGAAGTTCCGATGCTTCGAAAGTTCGTGGAGGACGTCGGACGCAGGAGTAATCGGATAACTGGCGTAGACGAGCGGAAGGCCGGACTGGATGGATGCGGCGAGGAAGCCGAGGGCGGTGGCCTCGTTGCCACTGATGTGGCGGTAAAGACCGGGCTGCACTTCGGCCGGGGGCACTTCGTAGCGCACGCGGAACATTTCGGTCGTGTCGCCGTAGTTGTAGCCCGCGCGGAGTGCCCGCAGGTTCGCATCGAGCACGGCCGGGTTGCGACCGAAGCGCTCGTTCGCCCAATTCACGGTGGTTTCGAGGGAACGGCCGTAGAGCCACAGGACCAGTCCAAGCGCATAGAAGTTGCGGGACTGGAACTTCTGCTTGGCGGGCAGGTCAACGCCTTCGAGAGCGAGCTCGTTGTTCTTGGTGATGTTCACGGGGAAGAGCTGGTAGGCGGCAAGGCTGCCATCTTCCAGCGGGTTCGTCTTGTACATCGCCTTTTTCAGGTTGGTCGGGTTGAACTCCGCCTCGTCCACGATGAGCGTGCCACCAGGGCGAAGGTCCAGGACGTTGGTCTGGAGCGCCGCGGGGTTCATCGCGATAAGCGCGTCCGGCTGGTCGCCGGGCGTGCGGATGTCCGAACTTGCGAAAGAAAGCTGGAATCCGGAAACGCCGGGCAGAGAACCGGTGGGGGCGCGGATTTCAGCCGGGAAGTCCGGCAGCGTGGCGAGGTCGTTCCCAAACACCGCGGCGGTCTTTGTGAACTGGGTGCCGGTGAGCTGCATGCCGTCGCCGGAGTCGCCGGCGAAGCGGATGGTGACGCGCTCAAGGCGCTGCACCTCTTGTTGGTGACGTACAGGTGTTTCTGTGGTCATGTCGCTCTGCTATCTACCCTTCGTTGTCCCCACCAGGTAGTTCCCGGTGGGCCTGCTCTGAACTGCCCGGGCAACGAACTGCCCGCGATCTCCTCGGTTTTTCCCGGGCACAGTACGACAAGTCGAGACCGCCAGCGCGGCACCCAAATCGTAGTGCGAGGGATTCAATGAATAACGCGACCTCCACGAGTGGCCGTCAGCCAATCGTGCGCGTTTCGACTTCGGAAGCCGAGTGAGGTGCATGCGTTCCTTTATGGTATCGGCCTCTGCTATCGATTGCACGTATGAGTGCGCCGAGAGCCAGCCGAACGTCCACCGATTAGTGTAGTGCCCAGCCGTCGTTCGTGCAGCGGGTACATGTTAAGGCTGCAAAACGATCGGTTTCAGGTGGGGAACCCCCCTGACTTCGTGACCTCATTCACCCAATTGACCTTCACCGTGGCGGTTGCGCAGCCGATATCAGAGGTACTACGAGGCGACAGGCGGGAGGGGCGGCGCATGTCAACACATGTTCAACGAGTAGAAACCATGAAGGCAGACTGCCTCGATTCAACGCTCTATGCGGACAACGAGGGCAACGTCCTGCCACATTTTTCGACCGGAGGTCTGCTCGTAGCGCTCAGCCGCGCGTTCGATCTTGCCGAAGGACGGCGTCCTGGTCACGCGCAGCGCGTTGCCTACATTGGCGTTTCCGTCGCCGACGAACTCGGGCTTAGCCAGGCGCACATGGAGGCGGTGTTCTTCGCATGCCTGCTCCACGATGTTGGCATGGCCAGCGCCGATTCGATGGAACGCGAGCGCCTACGCCAGTTGCGAAACATGGTGGACGGAAACGGAACGCCACGAACTGCGCCTTCGGCCAAGCAGGACTGGAGGCAACTCCTGGAAGCGCTCGGTGAGCACTGCGTAACCGGGGCCGAAGTTGCACGGCGCCTTGGGTTTGGCGAGAACGTGGCCCGAGCAGTTGCAAACCACCACGAATGCTGGGATGCGTTGGCCGCGAAGGGGAAGGCTGCACGGACACCGTTGGTGGCGCGAATCGTTGCGGCTGCCGATCGTACCGAATCGCTCATCGACGGCGAAGGCTCGCCGCTGATGGTTCGCCGCCGTGGCCCCGAACTTGTTCGCGGCATGGCCGGCGCGGAAATCGAACCAAAGATTGCGGAAACGCTTTCGCGAATCGCCACGCGCGACTCCTTCTGGCTCGGGCTTTATGACAACGACCTTGGCGGCCAGCTCATGGAACTGGGATTTGGGCGCGAACTCGACGCTGGCGAGGTCATCGAATTCCTGGCCGTTATCAGTGATGTCATCGATTCGCGCGGCGGACGCCAGGCCGGCCGCGGACAACGAATTGCCAGGCTGGCGCACCACGTCGCACTGGAAGCCGGCATAGCCGCAGACCGAGCCGAACTCGTGCGTATCGGCGCGCTACTCCAGGACATTGGTACGCTCGGCGTGCCAGCAGCATTTCTCAGCAAGCCCGACATACTCTCCATTGACGAGATGGCGGCGGTGCAAATGCATCCCACCTACGCCCGCGACATCCTGAGCGAGATCCCGGGACTGGGCGCAGCAGCGTGGTGGGTTGGATGCCACCACGAACGCATCGACGGCAAGGGTTACCCGGGAATGCTAGAGGGCGACGAGGTACCGATCGAAGCGCAGATCATTGGGATTTGCGAAGCGTACGAGGCTCTCATCTCCGAGCGCCCCTACCGGCCCGCACTTTCGCCAGATGATGCGTTGGAAGTTATCCATGGCATGGCAGGCACTCGCTTCGAGGCGACGCTGCTCCCGGTGTTCGAAAAGGCACTTTCACAAAGGGTTGCCGCCGCTTAGCCGGGCCTTCACCCTGTCTTTGCGGCACGGTGCACGCTAGCGAGCTTCCGGTACGATTTTCGCATGCACGCGCCTGCTCTCTTCCAAACGATACTTTCACGCTCCGCGCTCGTTGTAGCGTTCGGCTTTCTGTTAGTCGCTGCCGCATGCGGTGGAGGCGGCGACGATGAGGACGATGCGCAGACCCTGGTCGCAGACCTTGACGACCTGGGATTCGCGGTGGTGGACGAAGGCGAGCTCCCGGTCAAAGGCGCGGAAGTCGATAGCTACCGCTGGCTCTACGCCGACGCCGAAGACCCATCACGGCAGGTGCTCACGGTTGTATGGATCGAAGAGAGCGAAGAGATGGCCGAGGTCCAGTTTGGGCTACGCCAGGAGATGCTCAGGAACCCGTCCGCTGAGTTCTTCGGGTATGGCAGCACGCCCGGCGAAGTGACCGAGGCCCCTGCATTGGACATAGGCGAGAGCCATGTTTCCTACGTTACGGCGAAAGCGGACCGGCAGGGCAACATGATCTGGACGGACATGTACAAGTCGGGGCGCGTGGTGTTTCTTGTGCAGGTACTCGGCCAATACGACGTCGAGCAAACGCCAACCCGCACTCTCGTGGCCGAACGCATCCTCTCCGGAATCGACTAGATCGATGCAGGCGGCGCCTTCTCGGTAGGATACGGCTCGCTGGCGACCGGCCGGCGGAGTTTGGCCATGACCCAGGTTTCCGAAGAGCGCGTTCGCAGGCTGCCATTCGCCTTTTCCCATCTCGACCCGTCAGTCAGCCGTGAAGTCACGTGGCTGGACGCGACCGACACAGCGCAGAGTTTCGGCATCCTCTACCGCCCGCCAGGTCGTCAGCCAAAGACAGTCGTGTATCTGATGCATCCGCGCGGCGAGTTCACGCGCCACTACGTCGTCCCGGGGCTGACGGCGCGCGGTTACTCGGTTTTCGGCCACAACAGCCGCTACCTGAACAACGACACCGACATGGTCCACGAACGATTGCTTTTCGACATCGCCGCTGGCCTGCGCTGGCTCAAGGAACAAGGCTTCGAACGCATCGTGCTGCTGGGCAACAGCGGCGGCGGGTCCCTCCTGGGGTTCTACCAATCGCAGGCCGAACGGAGCCCGGCTGAACGGCTCACGCGGACACCGGGTGGCGAAGCGATCGACCTTAGCAACGAAGTGATGCCTTTGGGCGACCTGTATATCGCCGTCGCAGCGCACCTTGGCGAAGGCCGCTTCATGCTCAACGTGCTGGATCCCTCGGTCACCAACGAAATGGACCCCAACAGCTACGACCCGGACTGGGACATGTACAACCCCGCCAACGGCTATCGGGGATGGCCGAACCCCGCGGAGTACGACAGCGCATGGGTAAGCGCGTATCGCCAACGCCAGCGCGAGCGCAACCGGCGCCTGGACAACATCGCGCGCGAATACCTCGCGGAACACGCCTACTTTCGAACCGAACTTCGCGACGAGGGCTTCGCCAAACTGCCAGCCGAACGGCAAGGGCTCATTGCACGCCGCGCGCGACTCGGCCGGTACATGGTGATCTACCGAACGCTCGCGAACCCCGCCTACCTCGACCCACGTATCGATCCCAGCCGCCGGCCATTAGGGAGTATTTTTTCGCCCGGCGACCCGATCATCGGGAACTACGGTCCCGGTGGGTTAGCCCGGGTGATGACGCCACGGGCATGGCTCAGCACCTGGAGTGGGCTCAGTTCGCAGGCAGACCTTCCTGACACCATTGGGCATGTGACCGTCCCAACTCTGCTGGTGTACGCCGACGGTGACTGCGACATCTTTCCTTCGGAACAGCAGGAGTTGCTGCACAAGAGCGGAGCCAAAGACAAGCGGCTCGAAATCCTGCCGTGGGCGGACCACTATCTACATCCTGTGGGCGAAGAGGGCCGCAAGCTGGCGGACCCGCGGGAGCGCATCATCGACATGATTGTCCCGTGGATAGAAGAACGGATCGGCGAACCTTAGGCGCGTTCGAACGCGGCGATGGCTGCCGCCAGCAGAATGACCTGCAGCATGCCGGCCGAAACGAGCAACCACAGTCCTGCCGCTCGTTCGCGCGAATGGACCAGGACGCCGAGCACGATGTTGAGGACCGTGATTCCGAACCCCACCTGCGCCAGCCGTAGGAGTTCTGACTTGTCGCCGATGCGCACGATGCCGCCCAGTTCCGGGTAGTTGATCTGCACAACGTTGGGGAGCGATGGGTAGCGGCCGAAGACGTACCCGGCGAGCACAGCGCAACCCAACCCGGCCAGCCCCGCGGCTGCCAGGGCCACGCGGTCACGCCAGAACGGGAGAGCCGCCATGCCGGTGGCTACCGCGCGATGCACGGTGAAGTCCACAGGTCCCACGGAGGCGCGAGCCTGGACAGCCTCAGCGAAGGCAGCCTGGTCCAGCACTGTCAGCGCATAGGCCTCGGCTTCGGTGATGACGTACAAAAGTTCGTCCGGCGTGCTGTGGGTGGAGTAGAAGAGGGTATAGCCGATGCGCTTCACGTCGGCCACGCCAACGTGAACACCCCACCAGTTGAGCCCTTCGACCTTCGCTTCGTCGACGGTTCGGCCGGGCACCATGCGCTGGATGTTCTCGATGGGGATGACCACGCGACGCAAACCCCACTGGATGACCAGGGCGTCGCGCTCCACGGTGTAGGTCATGGTGGCGATGGAGTAGGTCCAGCTGCCGAACAGCAGGGCGAGCAAGGCAAGCACCGCCGCGGCGAACCACGCGAGGAAGGTCTTGAACTCCGCCGGCGCACCCCAGGCAACTGAGATGCACAGCCCGGCCAACACAAGTGCCCAGGCCGTGACGGCAGCGCCGACAATGATCCCAAGCGACCGCGGCGGCCGAAAGCTCGTCCCGTCTAGTTCGCTACGCGGATGCGCGCTGGCGTGCACCAATGCTTGTACTTCTCGTTCTTTCCGCGGATCACGTCGAAGAAGAGCTCGGAAAGCTGCTTCGTAATGGGTCCCGGTGTGCCATCGCCAACCGGACGCCGGTCGACTTCCACCACGGGAGTCAGGTGAGCCGCTGTTCCTGTCATGAAGATCTCATCTGCGATGTACATCTCGGAGCGGTCGATCTGGCGCTGGACGGTCTCGATACCGAATTCCGCCTTCGCCAGTCCCACCACGGTATCAGCGGTGATGCCTTCGAGGATGTTGTCCGCGGGCGACGGCGTAATGATCTTGCCATTGCGGATGATGAAGATGTTCTCGCCGCTACCTTCGGAAACGTGGCCGTCGGCATTGAGCATGATGGCCTCGTCGAACCCGGAAAGCTGGGCCTCGGTCTTTGCGAGGGCGCTATTGACGTAGATACCGGTGACCTTGGCACGCGGGGGGATACCCGTGTCGTCGACTCGGCGCCATGTGCTGGTATGGCAGCGTGCGCCCTTTTCGATGTCGAGGTAGGGGCCAAAGGGAGTTATGAAAATGAGTGTGCTGCTTTCCAGGTTGTGCAGGCGCACGCCGACCTGTTCGCTGCTTTTGTAGACGAGCGGGCGAAGATAGACATCCTCTTCGAACCCGCTGCGCTCCGCGATTTCCAGCGTGAGCTCGCAGAGGCGGTCGATGGACTCGTGCAGGTCGAGTTGGAGAATCTTGCAGCTGTTTGCGAGACGCTCGATGTGTTCGCGAACGCGGAAGAGGTACACGGTCTGGTCGTCTTCGTTCCAGTTCCCGCGAATGCCTTCGAATACCGCAGTCCCATAGTTGAACGCATGGGTCATGATGCCAATCTTGGCCTGTTCCAAGGGAATAACGTTCCCTTCGAAATATGCATAGGGCTGCGGCATTAGGCTGTCTCCTTCACCTTCCGGTGGAATGGGCAAAGTATACGGCGGAACTTCACGCGTTGACCTTTCGAATCGAAGCTACTCTCACGATTCCTCCTCACGTTCTCCGAAAAGAACGAGGTTTCGACATTCGGAAACCGTGGACTCCTTGCCTGCGAGCCGTTGACGAACCGATTGTTCGGGCAACGGAGGTGGACTGGTCAACAGCACGGTCGGCTCATCCACGGAATCAGAGAGGTACTGGATGAAGTCCCGGTGGAACGGCGCAACATCCTCTGGCGGCGCAATCTGCTGGAGATCCGCGATGTATTGACGCACGACGGCGCTGATTTCGTCCGCGGTCTTCGCTACCAGCACGGCATCCGAAAACGCGGAAAGACCGGAACAAACGACCGCAAGGTAACCCTCATCGTCCACGGCCACGGGGGAAGGGGCGGGACTTGTGTCCGGTGGAGGAGATGATGAGGGTATCGGGGTGGGGTCTGAATCGCCGCTGCCACCACAGGCAACCAGCGCGAAGGGGAACAGAAGCAGGCCGAACAGCAATGCGAGGCGCATTGCGAGATGCTACAACGAGCCTGCGTCAGACGCTCGGGCGAGCCAATCGAGGCCTTACGCCACGCTTACAGCAGGATGCGTTTTGGAGCGGCACCTTGCGCGCGCCGCCAGTTGTGGATGAGATAGCGAGACTCCCCATCGCGTTCAACAATCTCCACGCGGCACCGGTCGGCTCGCGCCAGCGACTTCGCGACCGCGCTAGCGTATGCACGGAGCGCCGTTTCCTCCGGGACCGCAAGAGCCCGGCCCGGCTGTTCGAGCGCTGCCGAAAGTTGAACGGAGGAAAGTTCGGCGAGCCACCCAAGGCAAAGTTCCGCCATCGCGAAGTGGAAGTCGCGATCGCCGAATGTCACCATCGTGCGCTCGGGGCTGGATTCCGCGGCCGTGACCAGCAAGGTCGCGCCGAAGTGTGGCAGCGAGAGGTCCGAAGCAACGCGGTAGATGGGGCCAAGTGCCGGGTCCGCCGCCAGTGTTTCTGCACTGCGGAAACCGTGGAGGTCGATGGCTATCGCATGGTCTTCGTGCGCCGGCAAGACTGCTTGGCCTGCAATCCACTCTTCCCATTCGGCTGGGGCGTTCAGCATTGCTATGGAAGCAGCGCTGTAGTCGGCGGCGGAGCGCACGAGCGGCAGCGCCGCAGTGTAGTTGCCCCAGTCGACCGCGTGCAGCGCCTGGAGGCGCGTCAGCCAGGAGCGGCTCCATTGCGAAACGACGGCGACCATGGCCTGCGAACGAAACTTCGCGCCGGAGGAGGCGTTTGCTATCGCAGCTTCCAACTCGAGTCCCTGGAGCACCAGGTCCACATCCGCGCCGAGCACGAATCCAAGCTGCCGGTAGGCGTCAGCCGCCCCCTCGGCGTGCATCGGCGGTTTCGCGGCACGCGTGGCGGACGGGAACACCCGTGGCGGCGAGACTCGCGGAGTCGTCATGACTCGCGGTTCATGGCCTTCTGGTAACCCTGCACAACCGGGTCGTCGAACCACTCCTGGAGGGACGCATCCACCCGCTCGGGAAGGGCGCGCATCATGTCGACAGCGTGCATCACGTCGTGCTTACACCAGCCCTGGAGGTACTGGCGGAGCGTGATCTTCGACGGGCCACGCTTCGAGTCGCCGGCGAAGTCGAGCGGACCGTCGAGGTGTTCAGCGGTGAAGGACGCAAGGACTCCGCGCATCTCGGCACGGTTCTCCTCTGCTTCACGCAATACGTCCTCCAGCGGTCGCGGCCTTCGTTCCGCCACCCGGCTGTCGTTCCAATGGTCTACCTCGAAAGGGCCGCCGCCGTCGCCGGTCGCGGCGCCGCCCTTGCCATCGCGAATCGAGACAAACCAGCGCATCACGGGAACGTCGATGGTGGCGAGGTGCGCGACGAAGTCCCGCACGATCCACGTGCTGTTGGGAACGGGGGTGTTCAGCTCGTCCTCGCTGAGCGAGCGGCAGAGGTCAACGTAGCGAGTGCGATGCATGTCGAGTTCGCGAAGAACGGCCGCGACGTCGGGATGAAGATCTGTCACTTGTCGCCCCTCCTTAGTGGCGTCCGCGGGTTGTGCGCTTGCGCCCACGGGACGGCGGCTCGCTCGCTCCACCATCGCGGGTGGGGCGGTCGCCAAGTTGCCGGATGGAGTTCCAACCGGCGTAGCTCGCCGACGGGCCCAGCATACTTTCGATGACGAGCAGGCGGTTGTACTTGGCGGTGCGTTCGCTGCGTGCGGGGGCGCCGGTCTTGATTTGGCCCGCTCCGGTTGCTACGGCCAGGTCGGCGATGAAGGTGTCTTCCGTTTCGCCTGAGCGATGGCTGATGACGGACGTCCAGCCCGCCCGATGCGCCATTTCAACGGCGTCGATGGTCTCGGTGAGCGTGCCGATCTGGTTGAGCTTCACCAGCACGCTATTGGCGGCTTTCTCAGTGATTCCTCGCTGGATGCGCTGGGTGTTCGTGACGAGCAGGTCATCTCCGACGACCTGGCAGGCCTCCCCAACGGTACCGACGAGCTTCGTCCATCCCTCCCAGTCGTCTTCGGAAAGGCCGTCCTCGATGGAGCGGATGGGGTACTTCTGCACCCATTCGTTCCAGTGGTCGACCATCTGGTCGGAACTCAGCACGCGGTTCTCCTTGGCGAGAACGTAGCTGCCCTTCTGGTAGAGCTCCGTGCTGGCGGGGTCGAGGGCGATGACGACATCCTCGCCCGGCCAATACCCGGCGGCTTCGATGGCGTCGATGATGACCTGGATGGCAGCCTCGTTGCCGGGGAGCGAGGGTGCGAACCCGCCTTCGTCACCCACCGAGGTGGAGAGGCCGCGGTCATGGAGCAGCGTTTTGAGCGACGCGTAGATTTCGACGCCCATGCGCAGCCCTTCGGCGAAGGTGGGCGCGCCGACGGGCATCACCATGAATTCCTGGAAGTCGGTGGAATCGGCTGCGTGCTTTCCACCGTTGAGAATGTTGAACATCGGCACCGGGAGCCGTGAAGCCGTAGGGCCGCCAAGGTAGCGGAAGAGCGGCAGGCCCGATGATTCGGCGGCGGCACGAGCGACGGCAAGGGAGGTGCCAAGCAGGGCATTCGCACCCAGGCGGCTTTTGTTCGGCGTGCCGTCAACCTCTATGAGGAGCATGTCGATGGCGCGCTGGTCGTAGGCGTTGAGTCCTTCCAGCGCAGATGCGATTTCGGATTCGACGTGGCCGACGGCCTTGAGGACGCCCTTGCCACCGTAGCGCCGCGCATCGCCGTCACGCAGTTCGACTGCTTCGTGGGCGCCCGTCGAAGCCCCGGATGGGACCATCGCGCTTCCCACGGCGCCGTCGTCCAACATCACAGTGACGGCAACAGTGGGGTTGCCCCGGGAATCCAGCACTTCGGATGCGGTAATTCGGTCGATGAGCACGAGCCTAGTCCTTCCCCTGGTTGCGCTTCAGTTCGGGCGAATCACCCATCGGGATAAGCGCTTCGGGTCCCGAAAGGTAGTCGATGTAGAGGATGCCGTTGATGTGGTCGATTTCGTGTTCGAGTGCCTCGGCGAAAAGGTCGTCTTGCGCCTTTACGCGCACTTCCTTGCCGGTCTTGGGGTCGATGCCCTTTGCCAGCACTTTCACCGAACGGGTGATTTCGCCGCGGTAGCCGGGAACGGAGAGGCATCCTTCGTCCAGCAGGCGCTCACCGGAACGCTTTACTATCTCCGGGTTGATGAGCGCGATGGGTTCGTGGTCGCGCGTGTCGATGACGACGACGCGCAACGAAACGCCAATCTGCGGCGCCGCCAACCCCACACCGGGCGCGTCGTACATGGTTTCCCACATGTCATCGATCAGCTTGTGGATGCTCTTGTCTATGTTTCGAACACGCCGAGCTTTGTCGCGGAGAACGGGGTCTCCAGCGCGGCGGATGGGAATAATGGCCACGAACCAGGCTCCGAAGTGATGCTATGGAGGGCCGCCACGGGCGCCCACGGTAGTGTACGCCGCACGCCTTCGATGCGGCGAACCGGGCACCCGAGCGGACAGTGGCCGCCGACTTAGTGTAGGAAGTACACTAAGTCCGTGACGCACCAGCCTTCGATGGACAGCCGCCGTGAACTCCCGGTCATCGTTGTCGGCAGCGGCAGTGCTGGACTCTTCGCGGCGTTGCGGGCAGCGGAGCTCGGGCCGGTGCTGCTGGTCACCAAGGGCAACCTCCCCGAATCTAACTCCAGCTGGGCGCAGGGCGGCATGGCCGCAGCCATGGACGCAGACGACTCCACGGACGACCACCTACGAGACACTATCGCTGCCGGGGCGGGGCTCGTGGATGAGGCAGTAGCCCAGATCCTTTGCGAGGAGGCTCCGCACCGCGTGCGTGACCTCCAGCGCCTTGGGGTCAGGTTTGATGGGGCTGGCGGAGCGATTTCGCTGGGCCGCGAAGCTGCGCACGGCGCCAATCGCATCGTCCACGCAGGGGGCGACCGCACCGGCGCCGGCATCACCTCGGCGCTCATTGACCGGGTGCGTGAGTCGCCGGCCACCACCGTGTTCGAAAAAACGCTCGTCACCCGTCTTGTCATGGAATCGAACACCGTCGTTGGCGTCGAAGTCTTGATGGCGGACGGTTCGCGGCGAACTATCCGATCCGACGCTGTGGTTCTCGCGACCGGTGGTGCGGGGCAGGCGTTTTCGCACACCACGAACCCCTCGGTGGCCACAGGCGACGGACTCCTGCTTGCATTCGAAGCCGGTGCGGAACTGGCCGACCTTGAGTTCTTCCAGTTCCACCCGACGGCGTTCCGCAAGGCGGGCTTTCTGCCGACGCTCGTTTCGGAGGCCATCCGGGGCGAAGGAGCCATCCTGCGCAACGAATCGGGCGAGGCCTTCATGGCGCGCTACCACGAACTACGGGACCTGGCCCCCAGGGACGTTGTCGCTCGCGCCATAGTTTCGGAGATGCACGCCACCGGCGCGGACCATGTCACCCTGGATTGCAGCAGCATCGGTGAGGGCGTCCATGCGAAGTTCCCCGGCTTGAGCCAGCTCTGCGCATGGGCCGAGATCAACCCGGCAAACCAGGGGGTGCCTGTCGCGCCTGCCGCGCACTACTTCATGGGCGGCATCCGCACCGATGAATGGGGGCGTACCACGCTTCCCGGTCTCTATGCCTGCGGCGAATGCGCTTGCACGGGCGTGCACGGCGCCAACAGGCTGGCGAGCAACTCGCTCATCGAAACGGTGGTGTTCGGTGACCGGGTGGTAGAGCACATCGCGACGGGGCAGGGGGGAGCGGCATCGCTGAGCACCGCCAACGTGATCCCGGTCGCGTTCGCAAAGACCGCACCGACGCTTGCCGCGGCGCAGACGCTTGCGTGGCGCTACGCCGGGATCGAGCGCGACGCAGGCGGTCTGAAGGCGGCCCTGGCCCAAATGGCGTCATGGGATTCACCGCACGAACCCCAGTCACAGCAAGCATTTGAGCTGCGGTCCGTTTCGCTGTTGGTGTCGCTGATGGTACAGGCGGCGCTGCGGCGGGAGGAGAGCCGTGGCGCCCACTATCGCAGCGACTTCCCGGCGCGCGACGACGTGAACTGGCAACAAAGGCAGGTGTTTGTCCGTGGAGATTGAACCGATTACCGACGACTTAACGGAACCCATCGTCCGGCGGGCACTGGAGGAAGACCGCGCCTTCGAGGACGCTACCTCGCTGGCGGTGGTGGAGCCGAACCTGCGAGGGACGGCGAAGTTCCTCGCCAAGTCAGATGGCGTGGCGGCAGGATTCCCGGCGGCGCGGCTCGCGTTTACGCTCATCGACCCGTCCGTCGAATTCGTCCAGTTCGTCGACGAAGGACAGGCGTTCCGCACGGGCGACATCCTCGCTGAGGCGCGGGGTCCGGTGCGGGCGCTACTCCAGGCGGAGCGGACGGCGCTCAACTTCGTCCAACGGCTGGCTGCGACCGCGACGTTGACACGGGCGTTCGTGGATGCGGTCGATGGCACTGGCGCGGTCATCCTCGACACTCGCAAGACGACCCCCGGGCTGCGTGACCTCGAGAAGTACGCCGTGCGCTGCGGTGGCGCCACGAACCACCGCCGCGACCTTGCCGTGATGGCGATGATGAAGGACAACCACCGCGAAGCGCTGGCGCGCGCAGAGCGGTCGCTGGCTGATGGGGTGGCGTTGATTCGCGAGCGCACGCCGGGAGTGCCGGTGGAAGTGGAGATCGACTCGCTGGACGAACTGGAGGCGGCGCTGGCCGAGGGCCCGGAATGGATCCTGCTGGACAATATGAGCCCGGAACAGATGGCTGAGGCTGTCCAGGGGACGGCCGGGAGAGCGAAGCTGGAAGCCAGCGGCGGCATCACGCTGAATACGGTGCGGGCGATCGCGGAATCGGGCGTGGACGCCATCTCCGTCGGTGCGCTGACGCACAGCGCCGGTTCGCTCGACATCAGCCTGGAGCTGGTGTTCTAAGGTGGTCTAACCTTGCCGTCCCGCACTCAGAAGGCGTTGGAAGTCACCGAATCGCCGGCGGGCATAGGCTGGCTCAGGTTCAACGGACCGCAGAATCTCCCAGGCGAGACAGGCTAGCCGGCAGGTCATCGGGGTATCCTCAAGATCGGCCAATGGTGAATCGCCAAACTCCAAGCAGGAGTAGTCAACGCGCGCCTCATCCCAATCGACAAATGCCGGTTCACGCCCCGCAATCAGCAGGATGTTATTCATGTTGAGATCACTGTGGATTACCGAGGCGGCGGGAGTTTCACGCGCTAGCAGATCGAGAGCGGACTGTAGCAAGGCGACTTCCGCCTGCGTAAAGACCTCGAGTCCGTTCACGATGAGTTGGTCAAAGTTGCCCTCGACAATGGAGTATGCGCCGGGACACTGCGGCCAGTCCCTGGTGACCTCATGCATCAACCGGGCCTGCCGCGCCACGCGGCTCCAATCACCGCTGGATGCGGGAGGAACGCCGTCCAGGAATGTGGTCAGCGTCCAACCATCCGTCGTGGAAAGTGATCCGTTTGACGTCGGAACGACGCCCGGGACCACGAACCCCTCATCCCGCAACGCCCCAAGAAGTTGCATTTCCCAGGTGATCGCCGGAACGGGCTTCAGCGATTTCCTAAGCACCAAACGTCCCTGGTAAGGGCTCGAAACGAGCCATGTCACATTCCGACTTCCGTTCGCAATCAGGCTCTCGAATTGGAGTCGGCCTTCCCAATCGGAGGGGAGAGCCCGTTCCGCTGCAGCCCGGTTTGGTTCAGGTACTCGTGGATTGGACATAGCGGCGATGACAATAGCACGTGCGGTACGCCTGGGGCGCGCGAATCACGCGCCGGATAGCCGAAGGAGGCTCGGGGCTGCCAGCACCGCCTCATCCGGCTCGTACTGGTTGATTTCGAGCGTTAGCCACTCGAGATGGTTCAAACGGGAGAGGTGCCAGGCGAAGTCGACATCGCCGAGGCCGGGCGCCCGGTGGTCGAGGATCCCGCGTACGTCGTGGACGTGAGCGCCGACGCATCGGACTGCCGGTTGTTCGAACCAACCTTCACGGTCGCAGTAGCCAAGGCGGTGGAGCACCTCAACGTGGCCCACGTCGTGCCAGTAGCCACAGAGGTCCGGGTCGAGGTCATCAAGCAAGTACGGAAGATCGCCGGCGAGCGGGATCTCCAGCAGGTTGATGCGGGACTCTACGCCGAGGACGATGCCGAGCAGCGCTGCCATACTCGCGAGTTCCCGAAGTGATTCCCGGGCTGCCGCGAGGAACGGCTCCGCGCTCGCCGTACGTTGGAGTAGTGACTCAGCGGCGAGCGATGCGTCGACCGTGCCGGTTTGTTCGAACCTGCGTCGTACATCGGCATCCAGCGATGGCGTTCCGCTTGCTAGCTCCACATGGCCGAGGTGCAACACAACCGCCGCAGCACCGAGTTCACTGGCGAGCACGATGCTCCGCTTCGCGTACGCGACGGCTTCAGCGCGATCATGGGCTCCCAGCGCAGCAAGGTTGAGGTCGCAGTTCGGTACACCCGTCGCGTTCGTTTCCCAGGGTGCTGGCTGGTGAACGGAGACGATGGGGAGCAGCTTCGATTCGACTATCTGCCGCAACTTCGACGCGCTGGTCGAATGAGAGATTTCGATGCCGTCGTAGCCCTGCTCCGCGGCATATCGTGCGAAATCCGCGCCATCGGCGAAGCGTTCGTGTTGGGCGGTCATCGTGGA
>CAZDZP010000026.1:0-16150 GCA_964509855.1 uncultured Anaerolineaceae bacterium
CGGTACGTTGCGACAGTGAACTTCAATGGCGTAGTCGGCAAGCAATGATGCTTCCACCGTACGTATATCAACGGGCGGTGACTCTCCGCGCTCACTGAGCCGTTCCGAAACAGCACATCTGAGCGCATCGGCCGCGTTCTGCAGCAACTCCCCTAGTACTGCTTCCGGAGTCGGATAAGTATTGCGAACGAGCCGGTTGAGGATCTCCGAGGTATCAAGCTCCAGTTTCCAGTCGTGCGCGATGTATTGTGCCGACGATCCGGGTTCGACTTTCAACGTCGGGTCAGGTTGATCGAGGCTGGCCCACGGTGCGGTCCAGTTCGCATGACGTTCCTGTCCGACTAGGAGTGGCCTTGCCGACTGTGATTCCTCATGGATCCAACGAAACCAATCGAGAAGAAGCCGATGTTCTTCGGGCGTTTCACACTTCGCCCACAAATCGATCCTCTTTGGCGTCACTTTCGTGTGGAAGATGCGATCATACTGCGTCCAGTGCGGTCGGCTCTCCGGTGGCAGGGACCCCGCCGCTAGTTGCAGAGTCGCACACGAACGGGACGGATCCATATCCAGCAGATCGCCCATTCGGAGAAGAATCGCGAGCCAGCGAAACGCAACCGGCTCTGTGTCCACCGTCTTCTCAAGGGGGAATCGGATCGGATCCGCGAGTTCCACGGTCGACATTCCGTGGCCCGCACAAAGTTCGGCCACGCCCATCCAAAACTGGGAACTTTGGCCATTGCCGACGATTCGTGACTCGACGAATCGATGGACCTGTGCTCGTGAACGGGCGGCGTGATTCTTGCGGATGAACGTGGCAAGCATGGCCCGCAATTGAACATCGGCCTGGAAGGCTCGGAGTTCTGGGTCTTCCGGCTGCACACCGTTGCGGAAGTTCTCGAGCGTCTCCCATGCCTGTTTCCCGGTCGTCGCCGTCCAGTTTTTCCATTCTTGTGAGGCGAGAATGGTCTCCTTCTCAGAATCCGGTACCACCATTCCCGAATCGTGCAAGTAGGCGGCCGCAAGGAGCATATGCAATTCCACGGCGTTCATTGCAACGACGAGTTTTCGGCTCGCGGGATCAGTGAGGATCAGTCCAAGCTGCTGAACGATCGCGTCACAATGTCTAACAGTGTGGTCCGTGAAGTGCGGAAAAGTCTGCGGGACGTACCGGAGCCAGGTTTCGGCCTCCGACCTCAAAGAGTTGAGCTGGTGATACCGATTCCCGTCTAGCTTCTTTAAATGGCGAACAAGCGGAAGGCGTTTGAGAACATTTGACACTGGGCCAATATAGCTCCTACAAACTGGATTGTGTGCCCCCGCCACAGCGTCACCCCCTGACCCGGCACCGCCACCACGCGCCCCCGCTCCCGCCGCCACCCTGCGACACTCGCCGCCATGGACCGCTCCCTGGCGCCGCTCGATTCGCCCATCACCGGCGCGGCGACCGCATCACACCAATATCCGCTCCCATTCGCTCACATCCGCAGATCACCTGGAAATTTTTTCTTTTCACCATTGCACGACACCCTCACCCACGGCCCTCCGACTCCCTCCGCGCACCACGCGTTCCCACCACCTCCTCCCTCATCCCTTCTCCCTCCCCCATCCCGTATCCTTCGCAACCGCAGAACCGTTCGAAGGAGAAACACCATGCCAACCTACAAACCAGAGCCAACCGAGCAGGAAGTGCTCGGCTATTTCGAAAAGTGCAGCAACTGGGGGCGCTGGGGCGCCGATGACTCGGCCGGGACCGTCAACCTGGTCACGTCCGAAAAGCGCGTCGAAGCCGCCAACTGCGTGGAGAATGGCCGCGCCGTTTCCATCGCCCGCCGCTGGGACACTGTCGGCAAGCCCGGCAACTGGAACCCCGCCCAGCACTTCGTCCGCAGCACCGAGCAGTTCTCCGTCGACTACATCGGCATCCTCTTCCACGGCTACGCCACCACCCACGTCGACGCCCTCTGCCACGTCTTCTGGGAAGGCAAGATGTACAACGGCAAACCCGCCAGCGATGTCACCAGCCTGGGCGCCCGCTCCGGTGACGTCTCCGCCTGGTCGACCGGCATCACCACCCGCGGCGTCCTGCTCGATATCCCGAAGCTCCGCGGTGCCGACTACGTGGCGCTCGAAGAACCGGTCCGCGGCTACGAACTGCTCGATGCGGCCACGGCCCAGGGCGTCGAGCTGCGACCCGGCGACGCGGTCTGCGTCTACTCCGGCCGCGAAAAGTACTACGCCGCGAACCCTGACCGGTCGCCGGGAGTGCCACCCGGGCCGGGTCTCCACGCCGACTGCGCCCCCGTGCTCAAGGACGCCGATGCCGCCATCCTCTCCTGGGACATGATGGACGCAACGCCGAACCCCTACAGCATCTTCCAGGCGCCGAACATCGCCCTCCCCGTGCACGTGCTCACCATCGTCCAGATGGGCATGCCCCTGCTCGACAACTCCCTCCTCGAACCACTCGCCGAAGCCTGCGCCGAAGAAGGCCGCTACGAATTCATGCTCACTATCAACCCCCTCCATATCAAGGGCGGCACCGGCAGCCCCCTCAACCCCGTCGCCATCTTCTAAGGGGCGAAAACGAGGTCATCGCGGGCGGGGCTACCGCTTCCGCCCGCGAGTGACTATAGTTTCCTATATGGACTATCCACCAAACCCACGAGACGGGCGGCCGATGTCGCCGGAGAACCTGACCGCAGCCGGGGAGGGCCGCCTGCCGGGCCTCGTTGGCCTGCAAATCACCGCCGTCGAATCCGACACCATCCGCGGCCGCCTCGACGTCCGCCCGGAGCTCCTCGCCCCGAACGGCTTCCTCCATGCGGCCACCGTCATCGCCCTCGCGGACACGGCCTGCGGTTACGGCGCACTCGCCTTCCGCGCGGAGGGCGCCACCGGCTTCACCACCATCGAAGTCAAGAGCAACTTCCTCGGCACCGCCCGCGAAGGCGCAATCGCAGTCGTGGCACGCAAAGCCCACGGCGGCCGCACCACCCAGGTCTGGGACGCCGAGGTAACGAACGAAGCGGACGGAAAGCTCATCGCCCTCTTCCGCTGCACCCAGATGATGCTCTACCCCCGGGAGTAGCGACAATGGCCGTGGCCTTGGGGATCGCCGGTGCGCTGTATCCGCATGTCACCAGGTGCGCAGGGGAAGCCGGTCGCGCCAACATCGCGCAACGAACTCCGGGACGCTCGCCACGTCCCCCACTCAGTCCTCAACACTCAACGCTCATAGCTCGCCCTGAGCCACGCGATCTCGGCGCTCTCTTCAAGCGCCATGATCCAGTGCAGAGCCTCCCAGAGGTTCTGGCCCCGTGCGTAGGCCCCATGACCCCGCAGGATAGCGACGAGCCGCCCACGCAGCGCGTCGGCGATGCGTTCGACGGCGCGGTCGTCGTTGTCGACGATGGGCACGTCCTTCAGGTGGTACTGCCCTTCGAAATCCAGGGGGACGAAGAGGTCGCCCTCGAAGGTGATCGCGACCGCGTGGCGGGGGTGTGCGTGTGCCACGGCGGTGGCGCCGCCGAGGGCGTAGACGGTGGAGTGGAGGATAGAGTCGCTGGAGGGCGGCGGGCCTTTGTGGTCGCCGCCGGGACCGACGTGGCTGATGTGGCGCGCTTCCAGCCGTCCAAGCATGGTGCCGGTGCCGGTGATCCACATGCCGTGCCCGGATGCGTCGCGCAGGCTGAGGTTGCCGCCGTGGGAGGTGACCAGCCCGTGCCGATACAGGTCGCCTCCCACCTGCTGCATCTCCCGCAGCGGAGCCTCGGGTACGCCGCTACTCAGGAACTCCAGGCTGCTCCTCCGTCCACCTCGATGCGCTGGCCGGTGACGTAGCGGGCCGCGTCGGAAACGACGAAGCGGACGACATCGGCGATTTCCTCCGGGCTGCAGACGTGCCCAAAAGGCGCGGTCTTGTCGAGTTCGTGGATGTCCTGCACGCCGCGGGTGGCCTTGGCGAGGCGCTTGCCCATCTCGGTGTCGACGAGCCCCGGCGCGACGATGTTGACGTGGATGCCGTAAGGGCGCTCTTCCTTATAAATCGACTTCGCGAGCGCCTCCATGGCGGCCTTGCCCATGTTGTAGGGCGCGCCGTAGCCGGAGTTCCGCGTGGTGGCGACGCTGGAGATCATGACGATGTCGCCGCGTTCCTGTTCGCGCATGCTCGGCAGCACGAGCTTGGAAAGGTAGTGTGGCCCGAAAGCGTGCGTGCGGACGACGCGCTCCATTTCGGCGGGGTCGGTGTCGTGGACGTTCTGGCCGCGGCTGGCGATACCGGCGTTGTTCACGAGGATGCCGATGCTTCCGAAGTCCGCCAGCACTTTTTCAACCATCGCCTGGTCGTCTTCCCAGCTCTCGACGGAGCCGCTGTAGGCCTTCGCTTTCCCGCCCATCTTCTCGATTTCGGCGACGACTTCCTTCGCGGCGTCTTCGTCGCGGCGGTAGTTTACTGCGACCGTTGCGCCGTCCTGGGCGAGCCCCAGCGAAATCGCGCGGCCAATTCCGCGTCCTCCACCCGTGACCAGCGCCACGCGTCCTTCGAGTCCCATGTAGTTCTCCTGCTTGTTGCTATCGGCCGGATTCTACCGGCCTGCGAGCTGTCGCGCCGCGTAGCGAAAGGCCGCCCACTTTGGGCGGCCTTTCCGTGGCGCACGATAGGGTTAGTCGTCGGAGTCGCTGTCCGGCTCGTCCATGTCGTCGTCATGGTCGTGATCATCTTCATCGTCGTGCCCGTGGCCCATGCCGTCGTCGTCGCCAGTGGACGTGAGCTGCGTTGCCGGGAGTGTGAACGTGACTTCGCCGGCGTTTTCGAAGACGAGGGTGAGTTCGACCTCCTGCTCCGGCTGAAGTTCCGGGTCGATGTTCATCAACATGACATGGAGGCCGCCCTGCTGCAGGGTGACCTCGCCGTTGGCGGGCACAACGATTCCGCCCTCAATCTGCTGCATGCGCCCCGAGCCACCTTCCGTCACGACCTCATGGAGTTCGATCATAGCGTTGAGGTCGGAGCGGGCTTCGACCAGGCGGTCTTCGAGACCCGAGTTGCGGATGGTGAAGTAGGTTGCGGCTGTGTTGCCAAGGGTGAATCGCAGCAGCGGCGAGACGATTTCGAGGTCGCCGGCGGTGGCGATCACGGTCTCGGTGGCGCCACCGTTTTCGGTGGTGGGCGTTGCATCGGTCGAGTCATTGTCGTCATCGCCGCATGCAGCGAATGCCAGTGCCGCGACGCTGAGCATCGCGACGGCTGCCAGGGAAAGGCCCCGGCTCCAGGAAGTCCGTTTCATTAGTCCGTGTATCCCTCGTTCACAAGGAGTGTCATGTCGTTGAGCCACGCTTCGCGTGGAAAGCCCGAGAGGTCTTGCAACACGGGATAGACCGTGTAGGCGAGGTTGTCTTCCTTCGTGAAAGCCATCACGTAGGCGGCGTGGTTAACTTCGTAGCCTTCGACACGGTCGCTTTCCACCTGTTCGGCAGGTTGCGTGCCGACAGCCCTTTGCAGGCGATCAAGCGTTTCCTGGTCGGCGGTCAGCCCGACGAATTCCGGGTTGAAGAGGTCGAGCCAGCGGCGCATCACCTCGGGGGTGTCGCGTTCCGGGTCGGTGGTGACGAAGACAACCTTGATTTGCTCTGCGTCCTCTGCGTCCATTGCCTTCAGCGTCTCGGCAATGTCGAACATGTGCAACGGGCAGATGTCCGGGCAATGTGTGTATCCCAGGTAGAGCAGGGTGACGTATCCCTCGGTCTCGGCCTGGATGTCGTAAGGATCGCCGTTGGTGTCCGTGAGCGTGAAGTCTGGTTTCGGAATCTGCGGCTGGACACGAACGCCTTCGAACTTGAGGTCGGTGTCGCCGCCGACTTCGATGACGCGCGAGTCGTCGCCGTTTGCATCTCCGTTGTCATCGTCGCCACCGCAGGCAGCGAACGCCACCATGCCAACGGCGAACAGCGCCAGTACCGCCGAGCGGCGGAGGAAACTGTGGATCATGTGTCACTATCCTTCTGGCGACGCGTTTTGCATCGCCTTGCGGCGGGCGAGTTCGCGGTCCATTCGCCTGCCTTGTTCTTCGTCGTGTTGGGCCCACCGGAAGGCCACAATGAGGAGTGCGGTTAGTCCCAGCGCTTCGCCGGCGACGAACATGAACGCGCCTGCAAATTGCTGGTCGAGCAACGGCGAAGGCCCCCAGGTGCGGGAGATCTCGGCCAGTTGCGGATACATCACCTGCTGCGGCTCGTAGAAGAGCAGTCCCAGGAACGCGTGGATGGGCACGAGCGCCAGCAGGTACAACAGTTGCACCGGGTAGGGCATGTGCCATCGCGTCGGGTTGGTGGGGATGATTGGCCACCAGTAATGGATACCGGCGAAGAGGAAGATGCCGTAGCCCAGGTAGTGCAGCAGGTCGCTGTCCAACGAGGCTTCGAAGAGCGGTGTCACATACCAGGCCGTGGGAATGAGCGCGAAGAGCACCACGCCCACGAGCGGGTGGCTGAATGCGTGGAACGGCGCTGAATGCAGCACCGGGTAGATCCATTCCTTGCGCGTCTTTCGGCTGACACTGACCAGCACGAGCGTGAGCGGCGCCCCCGCCAGGAGCAGCGGCGGCGCGATGGTGATCAGCGAAAAGTGCTGCACCATATGCACGCTCAGGAAGGTGTGGTCGTAGGCGGCGAACGGCCCGAAGACCGTCAGCGTCACGAACGCGATACCGGCGAGGAAGGAGACTGCTTTCCGCTTCGGGAAGAGCCGCGCCTGGCCATTTCGCCGTGCCTTGCGGAACAGCACCACATAAACGATGGCTGCCGTTGCTAGCAGGTACAGCGGGATGGGCTCAATAGCGAAGGTGGTGAGCACCGCCGGGAACTCGGGGCTGGGGACGGCGTTCGGCCCGCAGAAGAGCACGAAGCCCAGTGCCGTGGCGCTTTCCTGCGCGCGCAGCAGCACCGTGAACACCACGGATGCGGCGAACCAGGCAAGCACCAGGCCGATCCAGGCGCCCCGGGCCAACCCCTGTTTGTGAGTGGCGGTGGCTTCCACCATGTGATCTATCCTCGCTCCACACCCCGGTACGGGCGGCAAGCTACGCAGCGGAGAGGCATTCCCCGCGCCGATGTATCGCTTTCGTTCAGGCTACAACCGGCTGCGGCGGCTGCAACTCGGGGCGAACGTTCGCCCAGTGAGCCGGCTTCCACGTAGTTGCGGTGATACCGAAAGCGATAGCGCTAGCACCCAGCAGGAGGAGCGTGTCGCGGAGGAGTCCGAAACCCACGCCCGAGGTTACGGGTTTGCTGGCGCACGAAGCGGAATCGCCGTGGCAGTGGCCTTCGTGGTTGTGTTCGTGCGTTGAAGGTTGCGCATGGGTGTGCGCGGGGATGCCCCAGTAGTAGTTGGTGAAGGGGATGTCGATGCGAGGCTCCCAGTGCCCGGCGAAGGTGAGCATTGGCAGGAGCGCGAACGCCAGCAGCTTCGCCATGGCGGGCGTGGCGAGGCCCATCATCGTCCCGACCGCCTGCGGGCGGCGCGCGTTGTTGCCCGCGTGGGGACCGGCGTTGCTTCGTCTTGCAGCGGCCCACCGCGTTTCTGCCACCACCAGGCGAGTACCACTGCTTCGAGCGCAAGCAATGCGATCGCGGTCCACTGTGCCTGTTGGAGTCCGAAGAGGAACTGCGGCTCGCTCCTCCATATAAAGACGATCAGCTGGGAGATGCAGTAGCCGGCGAGGTAGCCGCCCATCATCCAGCCCGGCGCGAGCTTCTTGCGAAGCGGGAAAAGAATGGCGATGAGGATAAGGTTTCCAATGATCGCGTAGGCGGCGGCCGGGTGGTACGCGTTCACCGCGTCGGGCGCGAAGCTATTGGGGTGGGTGTAGATGAAGCCCCAGGGCAGGTCGGTCTGGGGGCCGAGCACGTCGCCGTTGACGATGTTGCCGAGCCGTCCGATAGGCTGGCCAATCAACGCGAAGAAGGCCCCAACGTCGAGCATTGGCGCGAGCGGCAGCTTCTTCACATGGGCCCAGATTACGAGAAAGGCGGAAACGGCGATGATCGCGCCAAAAAAGGCCATGCCGCCATTCCACACCTGCAAAATGCGAATGGGGTCGCGAAGGTACGAGCCCGGGTCGTTCTGGACGACGAAGTAGAGCCGCCCCCCGACGAAACCGCTAAGGATGGCCCAGGGAGCGATGTCCCAGAGCATCTCCTCGTCCATGCCGCGTTCGCGCATGTAGCGGACGGCGAACCAGAGTCCAACGGCGATGGCGACGACATAGGCGATGCCATACCAGCGGATATCCAAAGGACCCCATCCGATAGCGGTGGGGCTAATCCCAATTTCAATGCTGAGCCACGGCATCCACCCAACCACGCGATCGATACTACTGGAGCCGAGTGCTAGCCGCCCGGCCCGGTGGGCCCTCTTTGCGTGCGCCTAACCGTGCCTTCCTGGGCTGCGCAAGAAAAAGGCGCCCGGTGGAGGGCGCCTCGTTCGTTGGTGGCGTTGGGCCGGGTGCTATTCGCCGCCGACGGCAACTATCCCGGAAGCCGGGGCGGTCTTCGTGGCCGCCTCGTAGGCCTCGTTCACCAGGGCTTCGGTTTCGTCCCAGGCGATACAGGCATCGGTGATCGAGACGCCGCGTTGGAGGTTCGCCGGGTTGTCGGTGAGCTTTTGCGCGCCGGCCTGGAGGTTGCTTTCCAGCATCACGCCGGCGATGCGGTTGTCGCCCGCCATGCGCTGCCCGAGCAGGTCGCGGAGCACGAGCGACTGGCGGTTGTGGTCCTTGTTGGAGTTGCCGTGGCTGCAGTCAACGATGAGCCGCTGCGGAAGGCCCGCCGCTGCGAGTAGCTGGCTGGCCTTTTCGATGTGCTCGGCGGTGTAGTTCGGACCGCTGCGTCCGCCCCGGAGGACGAGGTGCCCCCCGTTGTTGCCGCGGGTCTGTACGACACACGCATTACCTTCGTAATCCATGCCGAGGAAGGTGTGCGAATAGCGCGCGGCCATGACCGCATCGACCGCAGTCTGGATTTCGCCGTCGGTGCCGTTCTTGAAGCCGACGGGCATCGAAAGGCCGCTGGCCATCTGGCGGTGCGTCTGGCTTTCGGTGGTGCGAGCGCCAATGCCGACCCACGAGACGAGCCCGGCCACGTACTGCGGCACAAATGGATCGAGGAACTCGGTGGCGGCGGAGAGGCCGAGCTGGTTCACCTTAAGGAGGATTTCGCGCGCGCGGTAGAGCCCGGTTTCGATATCGCACGAGCCATCGAGATGCGGGTCGTAGATGAGGCCCTTCCAGCCGATGGTGGTGCGAGGCTTTTCAAAATAGACGCGCATCACCACGTGGACGCGCTCCGAGACCTTGCGGGCGAGCGCGGCGAGGCGGCCGGCGTATTCGAGCGCGGAGTCCTCGTCGTGGATGGAGCAGGGGCCGACGACCATCATGAGGCGGTCGTCCTTGCCATCTAGGATGTCCTGGATGACCTGGCGGGAGCGAACGACGTGCTCGGCGACGACGTCTGTCATGGGCAGGCGGCGCTGGAGTTCAACCGGCGGCACCAGCGGGGAGAAGTTCTGGATATTGACGTTCTGCGTTACAGGCATGGGAGCTACATAATAACGCTGGCGGTGGCCCGGACAACCGGGGGTTCAGGCGGCGCGGCCGCCTCACGCGACGATATAGCACAGGTGCTATACTCATCCAGTGGCTTGGGAGCGACAATGAAGGATGACATTGCCCTGCTGGACGAGGAGTTCCAGCGGGATGCGAAATGCCGGGAGGAGGTCGAACGGATTCGTCCGGCCTTCGAGCTCGCGGAGCGCATGATCCGCTTACGTGTCCAGGCGGGGCTTACGCAGGAGCGGCTCGCGCAGCGGGCGGGGATGATGCAATCAGAGATCGCACGCCTGGAATCCGGGCGCTTTTCGCCCACGTGGCTGACTCTGTCACGCATTCTCGATGCCGTTGGCGCGACTGTTGAGGTGCGTATGATGAGCGCAGACGGCGCTGAGACAACGATTGATCTGCCGCTGATTGGTGCGGGCCAGCGCCAGCCCCGCAAAGCGGCGTCCTAGGTTCGCTATGCCAGACACCATCTTCACGAAGATCATCAACGGCGAGATACCGGCCGACATCGTTTATTCGGACGAGCACTGCATCGCCTTTCGCGACATCAACCCGCAGGCGCCGGTGCACGTGCTGGTGATCCCGCGGCGGGAGATCCTGAACGTGGGCTCGGCGGCAGAAGACGATGCCGGCCTGCTGGGGCACCTGCTCATCGCTTGCCAGAAGGTGGCGGCGCAAGAAGGCCTGCTCGAGGGCGGATTCCGGATCGTGGCGAACAACGGGCCCGATTCGGGGCAGACGGTGGACCACCTGCACTTCCACGTGCTCGGCGGCCGACCGATGGCCTGGCCGCCCGGTTAGCCCAAAACTCCACGACTGCTCACCGCAAATCCAACAGGTTTCCAACGAATCGTGGTTGTCCGCGTTAGCGCGAGTACGCTAATGTGCCCGTCATTACCCCGGTGTTACTTGGGTGAACATCTAGTAAATCGACGTCGCAAGTGGTCAGCGCGCGACGGCGATGGAGTGCTCTGTGACTCTCGCTCTGTATGGAAAATCTCGCCGCCGCCAACTTTTTCTTCTTCTCGCCGCCGTGGTTGCGGTCGCGTTTGCTACGTTGGGCGGCGCGACGCTGCGTTCGGCGGGGCAGGCACAAACCGCCGACGGGCCCGATCTCGTCGCCACAAAGTCGAACAATGTCGGTGGCACTGTCGCCCCAGGCGGATCTTTCAGCTGGACGATTTCGCTGGCGAACGTGGGAAACGAGGATGCGGTCGTACCGCAGAACGTTGAGTTCTTCCGGGACGATCTTCCGACGGGACTGGCATATGTGATCTCAGGTGCAACAGGCGGAGCGCAGACTCCAACCGTCACTGACACGCGTGCAACGTTCCGACTTCCTCGCACATCAGCCAGTTCGAACGCGGACTTTCGTTGTGACCTGCTTGACGTCGGCAATGCCAACGTGCGGATTTCGTGCCTCACCCCCACTAGTAACGGCGTGTACTTCCCGGCGGGAACGACGTTGACCTTTGCAATCGATGTCACGGCACCTGCCAGTACTTCGACATTGACGAATCCCCGTTCCGGACAGTTGTGTCGGATCGACCCGACGAATGTCGTTGCCGAAACGGATGAGTCCGCCGCCTCCAACAACTGCTCCGACACGGTGCAAGTTGTGGAAGCCCTCCCTGACCTCACGGTTACGAAGGAAGCGTTCGTGGACGGCAGCCCGGTTTCGCAGGTGGAAGTTGGGCAGACCTTTCAGTGGGTCTGGACCGTCAGCAATGTCGGCGGCGCCGACGCGGAGTTCGACCAGTTCCTCTACCCGTTGCAGGACGACCTGCCAGTGATCCATGTAGACACGATGCCGGCGTATGGGACGCCGGTGCTGAGCGGGCCGAATTCGGCGGGGGCAACCTGTGCGTTCTTCGACACGTCTGGCAATGCGCGCAACCTTCGTTGCCAGGTGAACGACGGCGAAACGGTCACCATTCCGGCGAACACGCTGAACGCCTTCGTCGTCACGCTCGACGTGACGCCGACCGCAGCCGGAACGCTGGAGAACGTTTCGCAGCGTTGCGCAAACCTGAGCGGCGATTTCGTTCCCGAGACTACGTTCGACAACAACAACTGCTCCGACACGGTGACAGTGGTGGAGTCCAGCACCCCCACCGGCTCCATCACACTCCAAAAGATGGTCCCGAACGGCCAGGGCGGCTGGGAAGAATACGAAGGTGCCACGGACTGGGGCTTCACCGTCGCCGGTCAGCCGGTCGCGAATGGCGGCTCGGTTTCCGGCCTCACCCTTGGAGAATCGCACGCCTGGACCGAAACCGTTCCTGCTGGCTGGCGCTTCGTCGGTTCCTACTCCGGCGACATGTTGCACAACGACCAGTGCACTCCGGCTCCCGGGGAATTGGTCATCAATGAGAACGTTGCAGGGGGGCAAACCGTCAATCGCTCCCAATACATCGGCGACGCGCCCGATGAAGCGCCACACGTGCTCGTTTGCGTCTACAACGAGCCCCTCCGCGAGATCACCCTCAAGAAGATGATCCCCAACGACCATGGTGGCTGGGTCGAAGACACGACACAGGACTTCTGGGGCTTCAAGGTTGGCATCCAGGGCGGAACCTACGGCACGGCAACGCCAGTTCAGCCCGGCGAAACGAATACCTTCGTCGCTGGCGCCACTCTCCAGGCCTATGAACTTGCGCCCGCCGGGTGGCAATTCGCCGGGTGGTCTCCGTTCAATACCCAAACCCAGGCCTGCGGCGGTCCCACCTCGCCAGAGCTCACTCCCAATCCCGGTACGCCTGTTGGCTTCTCCATCGGTGACGCTGACGACCGGATCATCTGCATCTACAACCAACCAGCCGTAACAGAGATAAGCCCGGTCACCGTCACCAAGACGGGCACCGGCTCCTATGACGTCGACTGGTCTATCACCAAGACGGTGACCCCGGGCGTGTTCATCAACGTGCCCGACGACAGCAGCCGCACGTCCGATTACACCGTCACGGTCAACAAGGCCATCGGCAACATCGAAGCCAGCGGCGAAATCGTCATCACTAACCCCAACCCGGTCGCGATCGACGTAATCGTGAGCGACGACAACGTGAACCTCGAGTGCCCCGGCACCGGCACGGACAACCCGGCAACGGTGAATGTCCCGGCCAACGGGGAGGTAACCTGCGACTGGTCCGAAGACATCGACGGCAGCACCGTACCAACCGATTACATCAACACCGTCTCGGTGACTGGCCCCTGGGGCCAGGGGGCGGTCTTCGGGAACACCGGTACGATCGTCTTCACCGTCGGCCAGGGTTCAGACACCACCACCGTGAACGACAACTTCGCGGGCACCCTCGCCCCCGGCAGCGATCCGGTGCCATCGGGCAGCGTCATCAGCCAATCCACCACCTTCGAATACAGCGCCACGTACACCTGCGCAGGCATCACCAACTGGAACAGCCAAACCGGCATCGGCACGAAGATCATCTTCAACCTGGCCACGGTTTCCGACATTGTCGGCGACAACAACAGCGACGATGCCGATGTCTTAGTGCTCTGCGTCCGCCCGAAGCTGACCGTCGTGAAGTCGGACGAGAACGACATCGTCCCGCAGGAATGGACCGTCGGCATCTATGGCGAGGGTTCGGCCCTCGGCCAGTTCTCGGCCTACGTTCCTTCGGGCACCGTCCAGTCGGTGTTTGAAGAGCTCCAGGCCGGGTACACGCGCGAGAGCCTGGCCTGTGTCACCGACATCGCCAACACAGTGATCGATGTCGCAGTCGACGGCAGTTTCACGATGCCCGCCAGCGGCCAGGGCACAGTCGTGGACGTGACCTGCACGTTCTACAACGTCGCTGAAGCCGGGACGCTCATCTTGAACAAGGTCATCAACGGCCTTGAGACGACGGCCAACAACGACAACGGCCAGTTCATCGTCTCCATTGGAGACGAGGACTCCTCCACGATCAGCGACGTGAACGCCGGGCCCACTCCCGACGGGTCGCTCACAGTCGATGTTCCCGCCGGGGCAAATACGATCAGCGAGGCCTCGGTTGGCGCAACCAATCTTGCGAACTACACCACCACCCTCACCTGCACCAGCAGTGACACGAGCCGGACAGACCTCCCATCGGGCCTGGCCCTTCCCATCCAGGGTTCGTACGACGTCAATGTGTCTGTCGGCGACGAAGAAACGGTCACATGCACCTACACGAACGTGCGCAACGGCCGCGACATCATCCTGACTAAGATCACGCAAAATACAGACGGCGAGGTCATCAACGTCTGTGACGCGTTCGAACTCAACGTTGTTGGCGTGAATTCGGCGGACCTCAGCACGGGCGACGACTGCGACGGCCGTGACGACTCATTCACCACCACGGTGCCAGTGGGACAAAACGTCGAGATCAACGAAGTGATGCCGGCTGCACAGCGTGAAGTGTGGGAGCACTGGACGAGCGTCTGTTCCGTCGCGCGAAACATCCTGGCAACCTCGGGTGACGTGGTCGCCCGGTCGGAGCTGAAGTTGGATACGGTCGACGAGGTGGGCGACACGAGCGACGTCACCTGCACGTTCACCAACCGGCAGCTCGCCGCCTCCATCGACGTCCAGAAGTCGGTCGACTGGAACGGCGTCCCCGAGGACAACCAGCCTCAGGGCGTCAGCTTCGAAATCTGCATCGCCGGTCCGTTCACGGACATGACGGCGGCCAGCAACTTCCTCACGAGCCTGCCGACTGCTCCGTTCGCACCGGACAGCGCTCCTTCGGGAGACTGGGACGAGTGCGACACTGTCGCCCCGGGCGAGTTCGCTGAGTTCGATAACCTCGTAGCCGGCGCCTACGCCGTGGCCGAAAAGGACCCGGGCACCTCCTGGTTACAGACCAACGGCCCGTGGTCTGTAAACGTTGCGCCCGGCGAGAGCAAGAGGCTTGAGAACATCCAGGGCATCGTCAACCGGTACGAGCGCGGCGAGCTCACAGTCACCAAGAACATCGAACTCGCCGGTGGCGACCTGCCTGCCGGCAGCGAATTCACCATCTGCATCGAAGGCCCGTCCTACCCGAACGGTGACGAAGCCGGCGCCTGCCGCACCTTCAACACCAGCGGCCAGGCCGAAACCTGGACAGACCTCATCCCCGGCGCCTACACGGTCTCGGAGACCGACACCGAACCGGACGGCGTGAGCTGGGCCACCACCATCACCAACAACGGCGGCGTAACGGTTCCCGCGGGCGGCGACGCCAGCGTGACCGTCACCAACACGCTCATCACCGGCGACCTCGCAGTGACCAAGGTCATCCTGTGGTCCGGCTACTCGCCGAACGAGGGCGACCTCGACGGCAACCCGTGGCCGGGCTTCGAAATCTGCATCCAGGGCCCGTCCTACCCGCTGGGCACCGAAGACGGCGCCTGCCAGCTCGTGACCAACGTCAACGGCGAAACGCTGCAGTGGGATAACCTCGCCGCCGGCACCTACACCGTCACCGAAACCGCCCCCGGCACCCAGTGGAGCGTCGTGGTCGACCCGGACGACGCCGGTAGCGCGGGTGTTGTCACCTGCGCCCCGACAGACACCGCCTGCGTCACCCCGCAGGTGACCATCACCAACACGCTGGCCCCGGCCGAGCTCACCATCTGCAAGGACTTCGTTGGCGAAAACGACAACGTTCTCCCCGGCATCACCATCGATGGCCAGACCATCGAAACCCCCTGGGGCGAAGGCGACTGCTTCACCATCGAAGTGGCGCCGCTCACCGGACTGACCGTTGCTGAAGTGCTTCCCGCTGGCTACCTGCCGGCCATGGAGCCCATTCTCAGCGGCCAGTGCAGCATCGCCCCCGTCGAAGTGGACGTGGCCAGCTTCATCATCGCCCAGACGCTGAGCTTCCTCGGCCTCGAACTGAATGCGGCGTGGCTTGAAGCCGACGTCACCATCCCGGCGGGCGAAAGCTGCACCGTCACCTTCACCAACGAACCCGTTGGCGAACTCGTCATCGTCAAGGTCGACAACGTCGGCGAAGGCGACAACACGTGGACCTTCCCGGTCTCCACCGGTGAAGTCACCGACTTCGCCGTCATCTTCGGCAGCGGTAGCGACAGCAACACCGTTGCCACCGGCGCCTACAACGTCTCCGAAGAAGCCCTCGACGGTGTGAACCGCGTGGAAATCTGCGAAGTTACCTCGCCGGCTGGTTCCTACCAGGTGCGCGTCCAGGTGGACGGCGGCGAACCGGTGCTGGCCACTGGCGCTGATGTCACCGTTGCTCGTGGCGAAACCACCACGGTCACCTTCTACAACGACGACTGCGGCAGGCTCCTCGGCGGCGCCAACCTCTTCGTGCAGAAGTTCGAGGCTTCGGCCGAGGGCGCGTTCAGCGGCACCACCGGTCTCGGGGGTTGGACGATGGAACTGACCTGCGTCGCGGGCGAGTGCGAATCGGGTGGATTCCCGGGCACGCTCGACACCGATGCTGCGGGTCTCGCCTCCTTCGGCCAGGTGCCCTCCGGCATCTACGAAGTCTGCGAAGTCGCACAGCCCGGCTACGACGTTGTTGGTTCGCTGCTCGACGGTAGCG
>CAZDZP010000027.1:0-235 GCA_964509855.1 uncultured Anaerolineaceae bacterium
CTGCCATGTGGAACCCCCGCAACGAATGTGTCGCGAACTCTAACGTGCGCGGGGCGGGGTGTGGTCACCGAATCCGCAATGGCGGGATTGCGATCGGTTTGGGGTGTGGACGTCAACGTTGCTATGCTCCGCGCATCAACCTCCGCGGCACGCTGTGACACGAATCGACCCGCACCTCAACCTGTTCCAGTCGTACCGTGGCAATTTGTCCTTGGCACACCGCCACATTGCGAAA
>CAZDZP010000027.1:245-15952 GCA_964509855.1 uncultured Anaerolineaceae bacterium
CATCACCGAAGGCCAAGGCTGCGGACGACGTTCTTGCCGCCGAAGACCCGCAGCTCGAAGACAACCTCACGCGCGCGCTGGTAGTAACGCTCAACAACATCGCGGACGGCCCTGCGCGTGCCGCACTACTGGCGACACTAGGGTGGGAGGCGGAGTGGGGCTCGTTCGAACGCGGTGACATGCAGGTCACCGCAGAAGGAGTGGACTGGCCGCAGTCGTCCCGGAGGAAGTTGGCCGTCCTCCACGGCGGCCGGAAACTACAACGCGTTGCCGGGGCTGCCACCAACGGAAAGGGCCGGGCAGACGCCGTTCTCATTGGCAAGGGCGGACTGCTCGCTATCGAAACGAAAATCGGCGACGTGGTGACCAACGCACAGTTGCAAGCTCATCGCGCAACGCTTGGACTGAAGAGTCCGACCGATAGCTGCGTGCCGTGGGTCGACGTCGTGAAGACGCTTGACCGTGCGATCAAACAACCAAAGCTCAACTCGACCGAAGCCTTCCTTCTGACTGAACTCAAGCGATACCTGGAGATAAACGGCATGGGTGGACTGACCCACGAGCACTTCGCCTACTTCGCATCAACGCCGGAAACGCGCGAGACCGCCGACGAACTGAAGATAGGTATTCGGCGATTCCTTGCGGCAACAGTCGACGACATTCAGCAGGCGCTGAAATCCGATTGGCCGGTAGATGTCGGATTCATCCGGAAAGCGGACTCGGCCTCGTATGCAGCACTCAAACCTCACTCACCGAAGAAGCAACAGCTTCCCCATCTCTCCATCGCCATGAACGCAGCGGGACTCAGCATCTTTGCGAACTTTGAAACGGAGGCGGGCTTTCGGCCGTTTGTTCGAAGTTGGAGTCGTGACCGGGAGCAGCTCCTCGCCGTCCTGGGAGATCTCGCCATGAGCGCTCCTTTGGCATGGAAGTCCACCCAGCCGATTTGGCGGCTCCACGTCATGTCTCGAACTCTTTTGGCCCCCCGCAAATACCACTACCAGACCAAACTCGATATCTCGCTCGACACGTTGATCAAGCTAGGACCCGACGCAGAGGCACTTGTGGATGAATCGTTGCGTCACGCTCCACCCGTTGCGGCGCCGGAAGTGAAGATCGTTCGGGAATACCCCGCGTCCGACGTGCTGACCCTCGATGATATTCCCGAACGACTGCTGTCGGACGCAAAGCAACTGGCTCCCGTTCTTGCGTGGGCGGGCTTTCCGTTCGCCTAGCCATCTGAACTTTATGTCGCCCAGTGGGTAGTGACCCGCCAGCCGGGCGCTGCTAGCGTGAGACCATGGCTACCAGCCTCCAGGAGACCGCGTTCGAAGCTGCGGCGGCGCACGAGGGTGAACTCACCTCCCGCCAGGGCGAAGTGCTCGCGCTCGTTGCGAAAGGCCACACGAACCGCGAGATAGCCGAGAAGCTTGGCTTCACGGTTGACGGGGCCAAGTGGCACGTCGGCGAGATACTTTCGAAGCTCGGGCTAGAGACGCGCGAAGACGCGGCGGAGTACTGGCAGTGGCGCCGAAGTCCGCGAAGGCGGCTCGCCAACCTCGCACACGCGTTCGTGCCCGTTTCGATGGGGAAGGCGCTGACCGCTTCAGGCGTGGTCGCGGTCATTGGCGTGGGGGTGGTGGTGGCCCTTCTCGCGATGGGTAACGACGATTCGACAGCGGACGAAGGTGAGCACTTCTATCTCGAGGCGCTCGTTCATATTCTCCACGGCGAGAGCGATTTTGGCCGCGGCGACGAAACCAACGCTTTCGTCTTGAAGTGGTGGTATCGCGATAACACGTCGTGGAAGCAGGAGATCGAAACCCATGCCCCGGCGTTGGACCAGGGAACGACCGTGACGTGGGCAGAAGACGGCATGTCCTTCGGCTATGACAGCCGTCTGAACGCCTACAATTCACATCCGCTGGTGGAATTGCCGGATGGGATGATCATGCCGCCCCTGGGTTCGCTCGCCGTTGGGCCGATCACGTGGGTATCTGATGTCGAGGCGCTCATTGCGACCTTCGACGACAACACCGAGATCGTGGGCACGGAGACGATCCGGGGAGTGGAAACGCTCATTATTCGGACTGAACGGGCTTCACCAAACGCTGGACTCGGCGGCTCCGTGGCTAGCGCGAGCGGGAGTTCGACGATCTGGATCGATGCCGAACGCATGGTCGTCCTCCGCAGTGAGTTACGCGTTCCCGGAGATGTCGAGGCGTCCCTGGAGGTGACCGCCTTCCACTACCGCGACTTCCCGGCGGAGATCACCCGCTTTGACCTCCCCCCGGATGCCAGGTTGGTGGACGGTTCGAGTTCGTCCGGGTCGCAACGCATCGATGGGGGGCAGGTCGGGACTCCCGGGTTCTTCCGGTTGGCACGCGAAGGTGGCGTCCCGGCGGGGTTCACGGTTCGTGGTACCAGTGTCGGCCACTCGTCGTTCAGCGAGCCACAAGAATCAGTCTCGCGGCTCGAATCCCAGGCAGGCGATGCCTTTGTGCTCATCGAACAACGCAAACGGGTCGATGGTTTGCCGGCTTCGCTCAAGCAAGGGACGCTGCGGGATGTCGAAGGGCGTGACGTGTACCACCAGGTCCAGGGGCCAACGTCGACGCTCGCCTTCGAGGGCGGCGATGTGAGCGTGCTGGTCACAGCGGAAGGCGTCGAACTTGAAGCGCTGCTCGCACTGGTGGCGGCGATGGACCGCGACGACTGAAGTTCATCCTCAGCCCGCCCCGTGTAGGATTGCCCGCACACCCCACCCACCGGAGCACCCCACTTGGACGTCATCCCCGAAGACGCTGGCTTTTCGCCCGAGCGGCTCGAAAACATCACCGAACACCTCACGCGCAACTACATCGAGACGGGCCGCATCGTCGGCGCCCAGGTGGCGGTCGCGCGGCATGGCAACCTCGCCTACTTCAAGTCCTTCGGGCTCATGGATTCGGAACGTTCGAAGCCCATGCACGACGAGACCATCTTCCGCATCTATTCGATGACGAAGCCGATCACGTCCATCGCGCTGATGCAGCTCTTCGAACAGGGCCACTTCCAGCTCAACGACCCGCTGCACCGAGTCATCCCCGAATGGCGCGACCTGAAAGTGTGGGTTTCTGGCGAAGGCGAAAGCATGCAGACGAAGACGCCGAATCGCCCGCCGCAGTTTCGCGACGTCCTCAGCCACACGGCCGGGTTCTCCTACGGCTGGTCGGACCACCCGGTGGACCAGGTGTACAAGCAGGTGGGCGTGAACCGCGGCCCCGGCGAAACCATCGATAGCTTCGTGGAGAAGCTCGCGCAGGTGCCGCTCTTCTACGAACCGGGCGAGCGCTGGATGTACTCGCTTTCCACCGATATCTGCGGCGCGCTCGTACAGCGCATCACCGGCGTCCCTTTCGACGAATACCTGCAGCAGAACATCTTCGACCCGCTCGGGATGGAAGACACGTCGTTCTGGGTGGCGCCGGAAAAGCAGGAGCGCTTCGCGGCCAACTACCAGCGCGAACCCGACAAGTCGCTCAAGCTCATCGACGACCCGGAAACGAGCGCCTACCTGAAGAAGCCGAGCTTCCCTTCGGGCGGCGGCGGGCTCACCGGAACGACGGCGGACTACCTGCGCTTTTGCGAAATGCTGCGCAACGGCGGCGAGTTCGAAGGCGAGCGCATCATCGGTTCGCGCACGCTGGAACGCATGACCATGAACCACCTGCCCGGCGGCAAGGACCTGACGGACCTGGCCATCGGCAGCTTCTCCGAAACGGCGAACGAGGGCATCGGATTCGGGCTCGGCTTCGCGATGACGCTGGACCAGGTGCGCACCGGTTCGCTCGGTGAAGGTGACTACTACTGGGGCGGCGCCGCCTCCACCATCTTCTGGGTCGACCCCTACGAAGACCTGAGCGTGGTGTTCATGACGCAGCTGATGCCCTCGGCCACCTTCAACTTCCGGGGGCAGCTCAAGAGCATCATCTACTCGGCCATCGAAGACTAGGGGCGGGCCTCGCCGGAGGGGTTCGCGGTGAACTTCTCCGGGAACATCTCGGCGATGGCGACCGCGAGCGGGTCTGCGAGGTGGTGCATGTGCGCGACCGCTGCTGCCTGTTCGCGTTGGAAAGCGGCATCGTCGCCGGCTACTTGCGCTTCGATCGCGGCGATGAACTGCGCGGCGTGCGCTTCGATGTGGTCCACCACGAGTTCGCGCGGCAGCCCCGCCGCGCCGTGCATCAGGTCGGCGAACTCCTGGGCGTAGGCCAACAGGCCGTCCGTGGCCTCGGCCTTGCCGGCCTCGTCGCCGGAAATGGCGCCACTGGTGTACTGCACGAAGAAGTCGATGTGCTTGCGCCACCCTTCGAGGAAGACTCCTTCGGCGCTTTCGCCGTAGAAGGACCCGATGGCGGCGGCCAGCCCGACCGAGTTTTCGTCGAGCGCCGCGACAGCCGTCGCGATTTCCTGGCCGTCACCATTCACAAGCGCGCCCGTGGCTTCGAGGCCCAGTACGACGTGGTCGGCAAGGACGGCGTTCAGGGTTGTTTGCAGGTCGGAAACCGACGCGGTTGGCGCGGGCGCTTCCTGGGCGGGTCCGGACGGCTGGTCGCCATCTGAACCGCAGGCCGAGAGCACTGCGGTGGTAGCGAGGGCGATGCCCCCGGCGAAAGCGAGATACCAGCGAGCTTTGGAGTTGGAAGTCATTGAGTGTCCTTTCAAGTGGCAGCGACCGTTAGGCTGCGTGGCGTGGTGCTTCGCGAGCGAAGTCGCGCATGCGCGCTTCCAGTTCACGGAGTGGGTGTTGGAGGTCGAGCGAGCGAAAGAGCTCGGCGATGCAGGCCGGGTCGAGGTGTTCGCCGGCGTCGTTCACCATGATTTCTGCGGCGGCGGCGGAGGACATGCCAGCGCGGTAAGGTCGGTCGCTTGTGAGCGCGTCCCACACGTCGGCGGCGGCAACAATGCGCGCCTCGATGGGGATGAGCGCGCCGGGGATGCCGTCCGGGTAGCCGCGGCCGTCCATGCGCTCGTGGTGTGCGCGAATGATGGGCGCAACCGCCTTGAGCACTTCCGACTGGTTAGCGATGTGCCAGCCGCGAACGGTGTGCTGCTTCATGATGTCGAACTCTTCGGGCGTGAGCTTGCCAGGTTTGCGCAGCAGCGCGTTGGGGACGCCAATCTTGCCAACGTCGTGCAGGCGGCCAGCCCAGCGGAGCGATTCGAGTTGATCAGTCGGGAGCCAGAGCCGCTTGCCGATGTCGACGGCAAGGTCGCCGACGCGTTCGATGTGGCCGGCTGTTTCGGTGTCTTTAGCCGCGACCGCCGCGCCGAGCGCACCGAGCGCCTTCGGGTCGCCGTGACGCAGTCCCATCACCTGTCGCCGCAAAAAGAGCCCTTCGAAGATTGCCCCGAGGTCGCCCGTTATGCGCCGCTGGTAGAGCAGGCTGCCGGCTCCAATGACGAAACCGGCGAGCATCACGATGTGGTATTCCCACCAGCTGAGGGTCCAAACGTCGCCGAGCAACATGAACCACTGCGCCTCCACCAGGAAGAGCATGGCCACGGCCATTGCGCCCTGGATCGGCAACATGGCGATGCGGAAGGCTTGCCAAAAGCGCCACGCGGCGAAGCACAGCAGGGCCGTGCTGAAGGCGCCGATGGTGTAGTTGATCGGCTCCTGGTTCATGGGGATCCACGCGAGGGTGTGGGGGTGCCATAGCGCGACGAAGACGTGCCCGGAAACCGCGACCGTCAGCAGCGCGACGAGCGCCAGGCGAAAGCGATGGATGCGTTCGTCCCAGCATTCGGACAGGTCAACCGTTGCGAAGGCGAAGAACATGGAGCTGACGACGAGGCTCAGAATGGCGGAGTAGGCCACCACGCGCAGTCGCGCGGCATCTTCGGTGAGTTCGCCACCGCCGGATGCCCCGGCGTACTGCGCGAAAGCGTCGGCCGGGTTGCCGTGAATGTGGAAGAGCGGTGAGGTACCCAGCCCGTGGGCGGTGAAAATCGCGGCGAGCGAGATGAAACCCATCGCCAGGAAGAAGGTGCGCGAATCGGAAACGCTGCGAGCCGCGAACAGCGTCGCGATCGCCATCGCGAGCGAAAGCAGCGCAACCGCCGACACGATGTAGAAGTGCCCGGTGCGGCTGCCAATGGTGACGTCGAACTGCGGGAAGGCCAGCAGGAAGGCAAAGGCCAACACCGGCGCGCCAAGAGCAACGCCACCCGCTAGCGCGAATGACTGCACGGGACTAAGCGCGCGCCGCTGGCGCCCGCCCGAGGGCGAACGAGCCGGAAATATGTTCGTCACCTCTACGTTGTCGGCACCGAAAGGGCGCTATCACAGGGATTGACGAGTTCCTTTGCCGAACGACAGCACCGGAAAAAAGTATGGACAGCCTTGGGGTTTCCGTGGTGAAATGCCGGCCATGATGAGATCATATGGGCGCGCGGCTATTGTATTCCCCCTTCTTGCCTTACTGGTGGGTGGCCTTGCCGCGTGCGGCGGGGACGACGACGACGGGGAAAATCCGTTCGTCCCAGGAGTGAACCAGGACTCCGACAACGACGATACGGATGCCGATTCGAACGGCGACGACCCTGATGGGGATGCGGACGATGATTCGAGCAGCCTTCCCCAGTTCGGCGACGGCGGCACCGCTGTAGTCACGATCGACGGCGAACGATACGAAGCGATCCTTTCCAACCGCACCGTCAACGGCCGAGACACCATCGGCTTCTGCCGCGACGTGTTTGGGGGACTGCAGATACAGGGGTACGCCGAGACGGACGACGGACGCGTTGTCCAGGTAGAGATGTGGATCCCTCCGACAGACTGGGAATCGTATGACGATGGCAGGTACGACCCGCCGACGCTCGAAATCTCGATTAATGACGCGGAAGGCCCCAGGCTCGCTAACTGGCTTGCCGACCAGGAACACACGACATTCCAGGGGAACAGCCAGGTCGACGATTACGAACTGGAGGGCACCAGGGCCTCCGGGTCGGTGACGTTCACGGACGAGTTCAGCCGCGAGCCCAGGCCGGTGGCGCAGGGAACGTTCGAGGTGAATTGCGAATAGGAATGGCCCCGGCGCTGTCGCAATCGAACGCGGCGACGGGCGCATTCAACCACTAAGGCTAGGCAAGGCGCGACCGCAACGGTAGGCTCACACCGAGGTAAAGCCCGCAGGAGGCCCTATGTTCGCCTGGATACGTCGCGAAGCGCTCTACGTCCTCAGCGGATTCGTGGTGACCTTCCTTATCTACCTCTTCATCGTGTTCGATACCGATGAAGTCCTGCGGGGGATGGGCATCGGTTTGCTGGGTGGCGCCGGCGTCGCGATCCTCATCTTTGTGCTGGAACGCTGGATGCCCGGGCGCGGCGACAAGTCGCAGTCCGTCGAGTAGCGCGACCTACACGCCTGCGTCCGCGAGGAACGCCGCCACGTGCGCGTTCCATTCCGCGGCGCATTCCCAGTAGGCGTTGTGCGGCGCGCCTTCCATTAACACGTACTTCGAACCCGGCACCAGCGCATGCAATCGTGCCGCGTTCGCCGGCGGAATGAGCGCGTCGGCCGAGCCGATGATCGCCAGCAAGGGCGACGTCACGGCAGGGATGGTTTCGTTCAGACGATGGGTTTCCTCGACGGTTTTGGCACTTCGCTCGCGGGGGTGGCGCAATGCCTCGATGCGCGTGGCCGTGCTGCGGATGCGCAGATAGCGCTCGAACATCAGCGGCACATCCTTGCGGTACTTCTCCGTAAGCGAATCACCAATCGGCAGGAACAGCGTCTCCAGGTCTAGCGGCTTCGCCTCCCGCCAACCGGCCTGCCCGGCCGCGGCCACACCCATCCCGGAAACAACGAGCGCTGCCGCGTCGCCGGGGTGTCGCGCGGCCCAGCGCTGGATCGTGGCGCCGCCCATGGAATTGCCCGCGAGGATCGGCCGGCTGATGCCCATCGCCGCGAGGAAACCTTCGAGCTCGTCCGTGCGATCCGGCTCTTCTTCGTCGCGAGGTGAGTTCGACGAATGCCCGTGGTTCACGCTGTCGTAGGCGATGACGCGGCACTTCTCGCCGAAGTAGGCGAACTGCTGCCACCACGCTTCGCCGCACGAACTGTTGCCGTGCAGGAAGACGAAGGGCTGTCCCTGCGGGTTGCCGCCTTCGGTGTAGTAGATGTCGTGGCCGTTGACGTCAATCCAGGGCATGAGAAACTCCGGCGAATGGTTCCGGCGAGTGTAACGCCCGTGCGCGGCTGGCACAGGCCAGTCATGGGTGCTCATGGGTGCCTGTCGCAACCGGTCGCTCCGCCCCCGTAAACTCTCTCCATGCCCTTGCCGCCGTGGTTTCATGTCCCCCGGACGCTATTGGCATTGGCGCTTGCTGTTGTCGCGGCACTGGCGGTCACGCTGGCGATTGTGCAGTGGTGGGTTTCGCACGCCGTCTACGACGAAGATCGCTTCGCCAGCGTGGCGGTAGAAGTTTCGCAGCGCCGCGACGTTCAACTCGAATTGCGCCGGGTCCTCGTCGAACAGGTGTTGGAGGCTCAGCCGGACCTCGTAGGCGTGCGCCCGCTTCTCGAAACCGCTATCGATGCCGTGCTGAGCAGCGGCGCCTCCCGTCCCATCGTGGCCGACGGGGCCAGGGAACTGCATCGCATCCTCTTCCAGACCGACCGGCGGAGCATCGTGCTCACGCTTTCCGATGTCATGACGCTCGTGGTGGCTGGAGTGCGCGCCTACGACGCCGATATCGCCGACCGCATCCCAGGGGGTGCATCAATTGGCGTTGTACCGCTAACGGAACGGAACGCCGCCACGCGAATCATGGAAATCGACCGGCGACTCGATGCGTTGCGCTGGTTGGTAGCGGTGACAGCGGCGGGTTCGGCCATCGCAGCGCTGGCGATTGCTCCGTCGCGCCGGAGTGTGATGGCGGCGATGGGCATCTCGCTCGTCTTCGGCGCCATCGTTTGCTGGCTGGCGATTGGGGTCGTTGCGGACATCGTCCGCGACAGCGTCCCGGGCAACCCGGTCGGAGGTGAAGCAGCAAGAGCGGCGTGGAACATGTACGCCGAAGGACTCACCTGGTGGATGTGGGTGCAGGCAATTACGGGCGTGCTCGTCGCGACCATCGCTACCAGCGCGCAGGCAGCTGTTCCCGCGCGCGTTCGCTTCCAGCAGGCGAGCGAAATCATCGAAGCGGGCTGGTCGCGGAGGGGCCTTCGAGTGGTCATGGCCGGCGTGCTCATGATCGCTGGCGTGATTGCGCTTGTCAGTCCGTTGGTCGCGCTGCGTGTCAGCGTCCAGGCGATGGGGTTGGCTTTCCTCTATGCGGGCGGCGTCGAAGTGGTGCGCGGCCTCGGACTGGCGAATATGCACCTGCCCCGCCGGAAAACGGCACCCGCGCCGGCCCCGGCCCAGCCATCGACGGCGCGGATGCCCCAGGTGTTCGCTGGGGCGGCCCTTTGCGTGGGGCTCGTCGCCATAGGCGGCGTGTTCTGGTTGAATCGCGATTCGTTGAGCGTGGCCGAAGAGGGCGAGCGGCCGCCTATCGAAAACTGCAACGGGTATGCCGAACTCTGTGACCGCCGCCTTGATGAGATAGCCTGGGCCGCCAGCCACAACTCCATGTCGGCAGCCGAAGAGCCAGGCTGGTTTCTCGCGAACCATACCCGTGGCATCCCCGCACAGCTCAACGATGGCATCCGTGTGTTCCTCATCGATCTGTACTACGGCTTCGCGACGAACAACGGAGTACGAACCGACCCCACTGCAGGCTCCGTGGGCGACCGCTTCGAAGGCGGCCTGGGCCCCGACGGTGCCGCTGCACTCGCGCGGCTTGTCGACAGCATTGGGCCAATCCCGCCGGGCGCAGAACCGTCGCTCTACCTTTGCCACGGCTTTTGCGAACTCGGCGCGACGCCTTTCGATACCACGCTGCGGCAGCTCGAATCGTTCCTGGTAAACCACCCGGACGAGGTCGTCATTCTCTTCCTCCAGGACTACATCGACCCCTTCGATGTCGAAGCGGCGTTCGTCCGCGCGCGGCTCATCGACTACGTCTACACGCTCGTCCCGGGGGAACCGCTGCCCACGCCGCGAGAAATGATCGAATTCGACCGGCGCGTAGTCGTTCTTTCCGAGAACGTTGGCGACCAGGATGCGCCCCCCTGGTACCACGACGGCTTCGCGTTCACGCAGGAAACGCCCTTTCTTTTCCGCAACGCCAGCCAGCTGAGCTGCGAACCCAACCGCGGCGACGAGGACGCACCGTTCTTCCTCTTCAACCACTGGCTCACCACGCCACTGCCCTCTCCCAGCGACGTGCGATTGTTGAACGACTACGACTTCATGCTGGAACGCGCGCGCCAGTGCGAAGAGGAGTGCGGGCAGCTCCCCAACTTCATCGCCGTCAACTTCTACGAATCCGGCGACACCTTCCGCGTCGTCGACACGCTAAACGGGATTGGGGAGTAGGGAGCTGACCGCGCTCGTGCCGGCGAGAGCCTACGCCGGCGTGGCGGCTTTCCATTTCGACACGTAGTTTCCCGGCCCAAGCGCCACCGTACGATTGAGCCGGTTGAACGAGTTCATGGCCGCGACCGCCCAGTTGAGCACCGCAATCTCGTCGTGGTCGAAGACCGCCGCCACAGCTTCGTAGGCCGCGTCCGTATCGGTGGCGGCGTCCAGCCGGGTGAGGCATTCGGCCCAGGCAAGCGCAGCGCGCTCCCGCGCGGTGAAGATGCGGGGCGATTCACGGAAGGCGGGGACGAGGAACAGGCGGCGCGGGTCTTCACCGACCGCGATCGCGTCCTTCGTGTGCATGTCGATGCAGTAGGCGCATCCATTCAGGTTGGACACGTGCAGGTAGATGAGGTGCAGGAGCAGCGGCTCGGCCTTGCCGAGCGGGGTCTCGTGCAGCGCCTCGACGATCGCCTGCTGGGCCTGGGTTGCCTCCGGCACCGCCGAATAAAAGTTGGGAAGTCGCATGTCGTTGTTCCTTTCGAGTGTTGGTCACCACTATGACGGTCGAGGGCCAGGGTTCGTGACAACGTCTCCGGGCGCCGTCACTGGTAGGCTGCGCGACACACCACCACCGGCAGGAGCAATCACCGCATGCGCATTGGCGTCACCCTGGGCATTGGCGCCCGCAACGAAAACACTGTCAACGGCCTTGCCGAGACCATCCAAACGATGGAGGCGCGCGGATTCACGAGCGCGTGGATCCCCAACGCGATGCGCATGGACGCAACCACCGCGCTCGCCATAGCCGGGAGCAAGACCGAGCGCATTGAAATCGGTACGGCGGTCATCCCGACCTACTCCCGGCACCCGCTCACCATGGCCCAGCAGGCGCTGACGGCGCAGTCGGCCAGCGGCGGGCGATTCGCGCTGGGTATTGGCCTTTCGCACCAGGTGACAATCGAGAACACCTACGGGCTCGACTTCAGTAAACCGGCGAAGCACATGCGAGAATACCTCTCGGTGCTCATGCCACTCCTGCGCGGCGAAGCGGTCATCTTTCACGGCGACGTGTACAACGTCGAAGCGAACCTGATGATCCCCGACGCAGAAGCGCCGCCGGTGCTGGTGGCCGCGCTGGGTCCAGCCATGCTGCGCATCGCGGGCACGCTCGCGGACGGCACCATCACGTCGTGGGTCGGCCCGAAGACGCTGGAAACACACGTCATCCCGCTCATCGGCGCCGCCGCCAGCGAGGCGGGACGGCCGGAACCGCGCATCGCCGTGGGTCTCCCCATTTCGCTCACCAGCGAGGACCCGGCGGAATTAAAGCAGCGCTACGCCGCCGCGGTTGCCAACTACAACGAGTTGCCCAGCTATCGCTCCATGCTCGACATCGAAGGCGTCGAAGGGCCGGCCGACCTCGCCATGTTCGGCGACGAAGCCACGCTCGACGCCGCGCTCGACCGGCTGCGCGACATCGGCGTCACGGACTACCTCGCGCAGGTTTCGCCAACCGACCGCGGCAGTGTCGAACGCACCTATGAGTACCTGGCCAGCAAGGTGTAGAGATACCGCATGCCCGCTGCCATCCCGGAGCGCATCGCGAAGGCTATTGAGCACCTGGCGCCGCAGCCCGGCGAGCGACTGTTGGAGATCGGCTGCGGGCGGGGCGCGGCCGCGAGTCTTGTCTGCGAACACATCGGCGACGGTAGGCTCGTCGCCATCGACCGTTCGTCGACGGCTGTGGCCGCCACGCGCAAGGCGTGCGACATGCACATCGCCGCCGGGCGGTTGGAGGTGTTCGAAGCGTCGCTTGCGGAGTTGGCACTGCCGCCGCACTCCATCGACCGCGCCTTCGCCATCAACGTGAATTTGTTCTGGCTCAAGCCAGAAGTCGAGTTGGGCGTGCTCCGCGAAGCCCTCGTGCCCGGCGGTGCGCTGCGCCTGTACTTCGAAGCACCTTCGCCCGCAAAAGGGCGCGAGATCCAGGAGCGGCTGGCTACGGAACTTCCTACCTACAGCTACGAGGTCCGCGCCTCCGAATGGCTGCCGATGCAGCAGGGCGAACTGCTTGCGGTCACTGCTGTCCCGCGTTGAGCCACGTACGCAGAAGCGCCCCGGCCGGAGAAACCGGGGCGCTTCGTGTGGAACAGCTCCGCCCGCTGGCGATCAGGCGGCTTCGAGGTCGAGCCCGAGGACGATGCGGCCGACGACTTCACCAGCGGTGTTCGCCGCCATCGGATGCATGAACGGGCCGGCGCGTACATCGCGGTAGAGCCGCGAAAGCGGATGGCGGGTCGAGAACCCGGCGCCGCCCGACATCGTCATTGCACGGTCGACCACGCGAATCGCGGCGCTCGTGAGCACGCTCTTCGAGCTTTGCATTTCCTTGAACAGTTCGCGGACCGCATCGGGCGGAGCACCGCCCTCATACCTGGTGAAGTGCTCGTCCAGCATGCGGCCGGCACGGGCGAACACGCCCCGCATCGCCGTCAGGTCGAACGCGTTTTCGGCGGCCAGCATCTGAATGACCGGGCGTTCGGCGATGAGCTTCTTCGCCCGGCCCTTGCGCGAGGTCGAGGCCATCTTCACCGCCATCGCGTTGGCGGCCTCGGCGATGCCCAACGCGGGCGTCGAGTGGAACATGCCGGAGACGAGGTAGTTCTCCATCAGGCGAGGACTCCAGCAGCCGAGGGCATGGCCGCCAGTGAGCCCGCCTTCGGGGACGAAGACGCGCTCTAGCGTGATCGACTGGCTGCCGCTTGTGCGCATGCCGAGCGCGTCCCAGTCGCCGTTCATGCGCACGCCCGGCGCGCCGGCCGGGACCATCGCGTAGCCAATGCGCTCCGTTCCGGCCTCGTCCGTGTAACTCGCCGAAATCGCCAGGTGTGTCGCCGCCGGCGAACCGGTGCAGAAGATCTTCGTGCCGCTCACTTCCCAGCCGCCTTCGTCGGGAACGGCGGTGGTGGCCGGCTCGGTGAGGTCGGTGCCGGCTTCGGTCGCGCATGACGCGATCACCATTTCGCCCTGCGCTATCGCCTTGAGCGAGCGCATTGCGGCCTCGGCCAATTCCCGGTTGCCTTTGGCGACGGCCCTTTCGTAGCGGCGCACCAACCGGATGCTGGTGTTCCAATGCATGTTCAGGCCGATGGTGGTGGAAGCATCGCCGCGGGCCAGGCGGGACGAGGCGAGGAGGATGTCGTGGATGGACGACACACCCACGCCGCCGAACTCGGTCGGAACGGCCGCGCCGTAGAGACCGGTGGTCCGGAGGTCCTCAGCGTTTTCGTGGACGAAGTCGCCCGAAAGGTCGTTGGCGGCGGCGCGCTCGGCGAACACACCGGAAAGGCGCTCGGCCATCGCGACAAGGTCGGCGCCCGCGGGCGTGATGGGCTGGATTTGTGATTCAAAGGTGGCAGTCATCGGGGTAACCCTCGGAGTTCTCTTGTGTGCGGCGCCCGGTTTCATTGCAAACCTGTGCCGTGAATCCAACGTACGAAGCGCGCGTTCCCGGGGCTTGAAGGGAATCTGAAGATTCAGTGGAGAACGACGGGCGAGTGGGGGAGGGCTCGCCGAATACTTTGCGACCCACGAACGGCTTCACGTAGGATGCGAAGCGCCGGGCACTCCCCGGCGCTGCCGCCAAAACCCGACCGCGGGACGGCGAGCCTTCGGTCTCCAGGTTGGCCCCATGACACAGGTCTACGAAGGCGTCTTTCAGCTGCTGACGCCCTTTCCCCAGTACACATTCGAAGAAGCGAAGAACCTACGGAAGGAACTGGAGGCCAAGCCCCGGGTCACCAAGGGGCTCCCCTATGTGATGCCGTACCTCATTAAGCACGGCGGCGAGACCATCCTCATCGACTGTGGCTGGAACACCGATGACGCCTACAGCGCGCTCGAACAGGGCATGGCCGAACACGGCGCCCACCCGAACGACATCACGAAGCTCATCATCACCCACGTCCACCCGGACCACTACGGCATGGCCGGCCGCCTGAAGAAGCTCTCCACCTGCGAAGTGATCATCCACGAGAAGGATTCCGAGGTGATCAAGGACCGCTACTTCGGCCCCAAGCCGCTGATGGAGAACATGTCGAAGTTCATGCAGATGAACGGCGTGCCGCCAATGGACGCCCCCGGCATGTCGCAGGGTTCGATGAACATGCTGGACCGCGTTTCGCCCGTGCCCGCCGACCGCGAAGTGAAGGGCGGCGAAGTCATCCGTGCCGGTGACTATGAGTTCGAACTCATCTGGACGCCGGGCCACTCGCCGGGGCACATCTGCATCTACGAACCGAACCGCAAGATCCTGTTCACCGGCGACCACGTGCTCCCGACGATCACGCCGAACGTGTCGATTCACACGCAGACGCATGGCAGCCCGCTCGGCGACTACATCCGCTCGCTCGATATCGTCGAAGCGCTGGACGTGGACTACGTGTTCCCGGCGCACGAATTCGACATCAAGGTACTGAAGACGCGCATCAAGGAGATACACGACCACCACGAGATGCGCCTCGACGAGATGGTGAACTGCGTGGACTCGGGCGGCTCGACCGCATGGGACGTCGCGGGAAGGGTGAAGTGGGCCACGGGCTCGCTCGCCGACTTCGAACCGTTCATGCAGCGCGCAGCGGTCGGCGAAACGCTGGCCCACCTGGAGTTCCTCTACGAGGAGGGCCGCCTCGGCAAGGTGATGCGCGAGCGGCAGGTGTACTGGCTGCCGGTGTAGCACCGCGCTTGCGTCGGTGCGCTAGAATCCCCGGCGTGCAGAGAGTGACCAATTCCGTCGTCCACTTCGCCGTGCAAGCCGACGATGTCGAGCGAGCCCAACGGTTCTATACCGCCGTCTTCGGCTGGCGCTTCGAAGCGTGGGGGCCGCCCGGCTTCTATCGCATCGAAACGGGGACGGCGGAAATGCCGGGTATGGAAGGCGCGCTCTACGCTCGCCACGTTCCCCGCGGGGAATCGAAGCCGATGCTCGGTTACCGCTGCACGATCGCGGTGGATGACGTGCAAGCCACGGCCGCACTTGTCGAGGCGAACGGTGGAGTCGTCACCACGCCCCTTTCGACCATCCCGGGACTGGGTTCGCTCATCGAGTTCGAAGACAGCGAAGGAAACATCGTCTGCGCGATGCGCTACGCGTAGTTGGCGGGCGAACTACGCCATCAGACGGCGCGGGCAACGGGGCGCAGGTATTCCTGGAGGCGGGCCCGGTAGTCGTCGAGAGTGATGTCGTTTTC
>CAZDZP010000028.1:0-15948 GCA_964509855.1 uncultured Anaerolineaceae bacterium
TTTTCCCGTAGGAGTAATCCTTGCTGAGTCCCCGGATGGGCTTTCCGTACCGGTCGTTCGGTCTGGCAACACCGGCAAGTCGCGATTTCTGGGACAAAGGCTACCGGGGCAAGGTCCATGAGAGGTCCAAAATCGGCTCCGATCCGGTCCAAAAGAGGCCTGTCCAGTCCAAAATCAGTCCAAACGTGGCTTTGTAGCCCTCATCCGCGGTTTGCTCGCGTGGGCGTGCCACCGGATGAGGCGCCATCGGAATTGGGGAGCGATGGCCGCATGGTGGCTGGCGCTGGCCTGGCGCGCCCTCGACGTGGTGTCTCGCCGAACCGGACCTGCGAGATTCGTCAGCACCACTGGAAAGCAGTCGCGACCGTCTGCGGTGGCCTGATGTCCAATCGCCGCAGTGATGCCGGGTTGGATCGCCAGAGTGATGCCGGCCCCCGTGTTGTTGTGAGTCAGGACAGCGGTGCCTCCGGGGTTGGGCGTGGCGCGAGTTTGGCGCGGGAGCTGGGCGTTGTGCTGGGAGGGGTTGGGGCAGCGGTGGCGCTGGCTCGAACGCAGCGCTGCATCGCCCGCGCCCCCTATCTGGTCGTTCGCAGGCTGGTTGCGCTCCTCTTACCCCGGCTCATCGCTGGCCGTGGCGGCCTCCTGCAGGTCCAAACCCAGTCCATATGCGCTTGGACCACGGCGTGAGCCTGGCGTCGAGGCGGGTGCAAACCGCTCCGGCCAAGGCCGCTCGAACACGGGAACACTGGACCGGCGCGCTGGATTCCGCCCGTAAGCCCCCGTGCGGACCTGCTCGTGGCGCGGATCGCGCCAAAACAGGCGCCGAGAGCGCGTTTGGACCAATCATGGACCAACATTGGACTGCAACTGAATTGATCCTGTTTACATTTGGACTGCTGGACCACGAGGATGCCAACCCAGATCTGTTCCATCCGGTGCTGTCGATCACTCCCGGTCGCCGGCCTTGTAGCGAGAGTCTTGGTGATTGGTTTTCCTGCCCGCCCACTCGCCGAGTAGTGAACCGCTGAGATAGCAGTGACACGTTCGGCATGAGCACCCGACCGATGGTCACGGCCGCGCTGACCGGCACTGCCGGGAAGATGGCAACGACTGGGATCTCACCGTGCTCGTTTTCGACCATCGCAAGGAACCGGCGGACAGCCTTTTCGGAGTTCGCGAGCGCGGCGGGCGATGAATTCAAAACCGGGCCGGGCTCAAGGAAGCTTGACGGGAGCGAGCACGTAAACAGTGTGGTTAGTCACTGCGGCCGGCAGGTGCTCACATCGAATCGTGCCGGAGAGGTTGCCGACGAGCGCAACGGCCGTCGTGCTTCCGGCCTTGGCTTGGCCGACTTCGAATTCGGGCATGGCGCCTGATGCGGCTGGCCACGTCGACTCGCGGACGCTGGAAGATCTCTGACTGGGCTTTGTCGTCGAGTTTCGTACCGAGGTGCGAGGCGACCGTCGGTCGCCATTCAGGGCGCGAGATAAGGGTAAGCGAGTCAGGGGCGAGGGCATCGCCGTCGCAGGGCCTTCCCTTATCGATGGTAAGCGGAACATGGCGTTCGTGGAGGCATGCTCGCTTAGGCTCAACGTCCTCGATCTGGAGTTGGAATTTGAGTGCGAGGCCAGCTGCTATCGTGAACCTGTCGCGGTGATCAACGGGACTCACTACACTGAGTCTCCGTCAAACCCGGAGCCTTCCGCGCAACCCGTTACTTCCTGTCGCTATTTCCGCCACACAAAGCGAACGAAATTCGTTAGGATGCTGCACATCATGAGGCGCGCGCAGGGTCGACAGCGTGCCTTGCAGCCCCTTGTTCAGTTCCTCAAGTCACTCCTTGCGGGGGCGTGCGGGTAGGGGTCGAATGGTCGCAGAGGAGTAGGCGTCAAATATGGAGAACCCCTTTTTCGAAAGGCCAATCCTCAACTCGCCTTACGCATACCCCGGGCGGCACTGGGAACTTGATGAGACGGGGCAGCCGACCCAAAACATCGTCGACGACCGCCGGCGCGTCAGCTTCATCACGCCAATCCCAAAGCCCCGGAAGCAACGGACTTCGGGCCAACAGGCAGCATTGGTCCTGGACGAAGGCAAGGGACTTTCGACCCAGGACCAGCAATACGACACGACCAGTGTCATCAATGAGATCCGGCGGCACGTGGACCGCTGGCGGAACATTCCAAACCCCGCCGACTGGGGCGTAACCCCCGAAACTGCGCGGCTTCTCCAGCATTGGCGTCATCATCGGTTCAGCAGCATCCGGCCGTTCTTCTGCCAGGTGGAAGCGGCCGAGACCGCTATCTGGGTCACCGAGGTTGCCCCCAACGCGGGCAAGCAGGCGAACGACCTGCTCGACCACCTGAAGCGCGCTAACGGAGAGGCGAACCCCGACCTGTTCCGTGTGGCCCTGAAGCTTGCGACCGGTGCGGGCAAGACCACGGTGATGGCCATGCTCATCGCCTGGCAGACCGTGAACGCGGTGCGTCGGCCCAATAGCCGGCGCTTCACCCGAGGCTTTCTCATCGTTACCCCGGGTATCACCATTCGTGACCGGCTGCGGGTGCTCCAGCCGAACGACCCGGACAGCTACTACCAGAGCCGCGAACTGGTTCCTCCCGACATGCTGCCCGACCTTGAGCGCGCCAAGATCGTCATTACGAACTACCACGCCTTCAAGCTTCGCGAGAAGCTTGAGCTTTCCAAGGGCACCCGGTCCCTGCTGCAAGGTCGTGGCGAGCCGCTCAGCACAATCGAGACCGAGGGCCAGATGATCCAGCGGGTCATGTCGTCGCTCATGGGCATGAAGAACGTGATGGTGCTCAACGACGAAGCCCACCATTGCTACCGGGAGAAGCCGGGACTGGCCGACGAAGATGATCTCAAGGGTGAGGACCGCGACGAAGCCAAGAAGAACAACGAAGCGGCGCGGCTTTGGATATCGGGGATTGAGACGGTGAAGCGGAACCTGGGCGTGAGCCAGGTGTTGGACCTTTCGGCGACACCGTTCTTCCTTCGAGGCTCGGGATACGCCGAAGGGACGCTCTTCCCCTGGACGGTCTGCGACTTCTCACTCATGGATGCCATTGAGTGCGGCATCGTGAAGCTGCCGCGCGTACCGGTGAGTGACAACGTCATTTCCCGTGACCAGATGCCCATGTTCCGCAACCTCTGGGAACACGTTCGGACCGGGATGCCGAAGAAGGGACGGGGCAAGTCGGATGGCCTCGACCCACTATCGCTTCCAATGCCTCTCCAGTCGGCCCTGGAGGCCCTGTATGGGCATTACCGCGAGACCTTCGACCTGTGGCAGAAAGCGGGCATCTCCGTTCCACCGTGTTTCATCATCGTCTGCAACAACACGGCATCTTCAAAGCTCGTGTATGACTTCGTCTCTGGTTTCCACCGGACCAACGACGACGGCACGCAAACCTTCCACCCGGGACGGCTGGAGCTTTTCCAGAACTTCGACGAGTACGGGAACCAGTTCGCACGGCCGAATACGCTACTTATCGATAGCGAGCAGCTGGAATCCGGTGAGGCGCTGGATGACAACTTCCGCAAGATGGCTTCCGACGAGATCGACCGCTTCCGGCGCGAGATAGTCGAACGCTCAGGCGACCAGCAGGCGGCGAACAACCTGAGCGACCAGGACCTGCTGCGGGAAGTGATGAACACCGTTGGAAAGCAGGGCCGCCTGGGACAGGACATCCGCTGCGTCGTCTCGGTATCGATGCTTACCGAAGGGTGGGACGCGAACACAGTCACACACGTGCTCGGAGTCCGCGCGTTCGGAACGCAGCTGCTCTGCGAACAGGTGATTGGCCGCGCACTGCGACGCCAGTCCTATGACCTGAACGAAGACGGGCTGTTCGATGTGGAGTACGCCGATGTCCTCGGTATCCCCTTCGACTTCACTGCGAAACCTGTCGTTGCGAAACCTCAACCGCCGCGCGAGTCCATCCAGGTTCGGGCCGTTTCTCCCGAACGTGACGCTCTCGAGATTCGCTTCCCTCGTGTGCAGGGGTATCGGGTTGAATTGCCGGAGGAACGGTTGTCTGCCGCCTTCAACGAGGATTCGCGGCTGGTGCTAATCCCGGAATTGGTCGGTGCAACGCAAACCCAGAACTCCGGCATCATCGGCGAGTCAATCAATCTGAGTCTCGAGCACACGGGCCAGGTCCGGCCGTCGGAGATTCTCTACGAGCTCACCTCGCATCTGGTGATGAACAAGTGGCCCGACGCCAACGGTGAACCGCAGCTGCAGCTCTTCGGCCAGCTCAAGCGAATCGCGCGGCAATGGCTGGACGAGTACCTGGAATGCAAGGGCGGCACCTACATGGCCCAGTTGAAGTACAAGGTGCTGGCGGACACGGCAGCCGACCGTATCACCGCAGCAATCAACCGGGCGTGGGTGGGACAGAAGCCAATCAAGGCTGTGCTCGACCCCTACAACCCTGACGGCTCGACGGCACATGTGAACTTCACAACCTCGAAGACGTCGCGCTGGCAAACGGACTCGCGACTTTGCCACATCAACTGGGTGATCACCGATAGCGAGTGGGAGGCTGAGCTGTGCCGGGTCGTGGAAGCGCATCCCCGTGTTCGCTCCTACGTGAAGAACCATGGACTCGGGTTCGAAGTGCCTTACCGATTCGCGGGCGAGCAGAAGCGCTACATCCCGGACTTCATCGTGCGCATTGACGACGGACGGGGAGACGATGACCTCCTCAATCTCGTCGTCGAGATCAAGGGCTACCGGGGCGAGGATGCGAAGGAGAAGAAGTCGACCATGGACACGTACTGGATACCCGGAGTGAACAACCTTGGTTCGTACGGACGCTGGGCCTTCGTGGAGTTCACCGACGCCTACGCCATGGAAGCCGAGTTCGAAACCGAACTCGAGGAATTGTTTAACCGAAAGCTGGAGAAGCTCCATGCAGAGTGAAGTGGTTCATGCCTTGACAGAAACGTTCGAGGCTCATGCCCAACAAACGGAAGATGGAGTCGAATACTGGCTGGCGCGGGACCTCCAGTTCCTACTCGGTTACGCAAAGTGGGACAACTTCCTCAACGTCCTTACAAAGGCCAAGACGGCGTGCGATGTTTCGGGCCACGACGTTCGAGACCATTTTGCCGATGTCGGGAAAATGGTTGACCTCGGCTCTGGAGCCCAGCGCGAAATCGACGACGTGATGCTGACTCGTTTTGCCTGCTACCTCGTCGCCCAGAACGGAGACCCAGCGAAGACCGAGGTAGCCTTCGCGCAGGCATACTTCGCACTGCAAACTCGTCGCGCCGAACTTATCGAAAAGCGGCTACTTGAGGCGGAACGACTTTCGGCCCGTCGCAAGCTGACAGAAACGGAGAAGGAACTCTCCGGAGTCATTTACGAACAGACCGGTGGCAATCAGGACTTCGCGCTTATTCGAAGCAAGGGTGATCAGGCACTCTTCAGTAAGTCTACCCAGGAGATGAAGGCCGTCTGGCGCGTGCCTGCCAACCGCCCGCTAGCGGACTTCGCACCCACGATCATCCTGAAAGCGAAAGACTTTGCCGCCGAGATCACCATTTTCAACGCTCGTGAGCATCAGATGGGAACCGGGGCAGCGATTTCGTTCGAACACGTCACGAACAACGAGGCGGTTCGCAACACCTTGCTTGAACGTGGAATCCGGCCCGAGACACTGCCCGCCGCCGAGGACGCGAAGAAGGTCGAACGCAGGCTTGCATCCGAAGAAAAGCGTGCCAGCCGGAATCCCGAAACGCTCGAATGAACTTCGTTCATATGACCCCACCACCAAAGGAAGCCGCTGATGCCGCCTAGCCGCCGACCCGCAAGCCCGAAGTCCGAAGTCCGAAGTCCGTTGAAACGTTCACCCACGAGGGGGAGCGGCGCACTGTGGGGCGTCAAAACCTTGATCGCCTTTGATTTGACGGTTTCGTCCGCGTGACGGAGGCTCCCGCCTGACGTCGGGAGGTGGGGATGGGTACGTGCATCGGACTGTTGATTGCGGCGATCCGCGGGCTGCTCGCTTCCCGACAGGATCTCGTACTCGAGAACCTCGCCCTCCGGCATCAGCTTGCGATGTGCGGCCGCCGGCCCAGAGTGCGCGGCGGAGACCGCCTGCTCTGGTCACGCTCTTCCGACGTTGGGCCGGTTGGCGCTCGGCGCTGATCGTCCTCAGTTCCATTGGGATTCGCATTCGATGCGCCAGGATTCCGTTGCCAATCCGGACGAGGCTTTGCTGAAATGGGATAGTCTCGAAGTAACAACTCAGATAGCGAACGTCGTCGTCGTGTGTACGCGGTAGCAAGACGTAATACACTGGGCTAAGACAGCCACGATATTGGGACAACCCAACAGATCCAATTATCACGTTCATACTGTTGACTACTATGTCTCCGGGCTGGACAACCTTGTAGCGGCTGATGTCGTCGGATTTCTTGTTACCGACATTCCCCTTCTCGTCGTAACGAATGACTCCCCGATTTCTGACTACGGAAAGGACGCTTGTGACGGACAAGTCGGCATTCGTTTCCTGCCTCTCTTTGAGCAGCGTGCCCAGGCGCTGCACCTTCCAGTGCTCGGGAACCTCGCCCAGCCACGGCACGCCGGAGTCCTTCATCGCGGGGTAGGGTTTGAGGGTGGGGATCATGCGTCGGCTCCTGTCTCGACGTCATCGCGAAACAGGTCGATGTAGCTGATGTACATGAACCTGCGATTCCTCGACTGCCCGGTTATCTCGCTGAGTATCCCGCTGTCGACGAACTTGGCGACCAGGTCGTTGGCGGCAGGATAGGTGGTACCGATCAACTCCTTGACTTCGTTCACCGAGACAATGGGATGTTCGTAGAGAAACTCCAGGACGCGGTGACCATTGCCGGCGGCGCGGCCGAAGTGCTCGGTAATCGTTGAACGATGCGTCTCACGAAGCGTGAGTATGCGCCGAGCGGTTTCCGTGGCCTGCTGGCTAACTTCGACGACACCCTGGAGGAAGAAGGTTAGCCAATCCTCCCAGGTTCCATAATCTCGGACCGACTGCAACTGGTCGTAGTAGGTCTGCCTGTGCTTCTTGAAGTAGTGCGACAGATACAGGACTGGCTTGAGCAGGATCTCTTGCTCGCACAACAGAAAGGCAATCAGCAGTCGCCCAATACGGCCATTTCCATCCAGAAACGGGTGAATTGTCTCGAATTGCACGTGGGCCAGGCCGATGCGGATGAGTAACGGAAGAGGCGTGTCGGAATGGAGGAATCTCTCCAGGTCTCCCAGATGCTGCGCAACCTCATGAGGTGGAGGCGGCACAAAGGTGGCCTCGTTGAGAGTGCAACCGCTGGGCCCAATCCAGTTCTGGCTGGTGCGGATTTCGCCCGGGGTGAGATGTTGGCCACGAACTCCCTTCAGGAGTTCCGCGTGAATCTGGCGAATGAGTCGGACGGAAACGGGGAGGTGGCTGAGTTGCTCCAGCCCGTAGTTCATTGCCCGCACGTAGTTGACCACTTCATCAACGTCATGTGGGTGATTGGGAGCGAGTATCTTCGCCTCGGCGGCGAGAACGTCCTGAAGCGAACCTTGCGTACCCTCAATCTGGCTGGAGAGCACTGCCTCCTTCCGAACGTACATGAACACGAACAGGTCGGGATGAGGGAGCGTTTGGATGGAACCATCCAGTCTTCCCAGTGCTCGATCCGCCTGCGAAAGTAACGCCTGCATCGCAGGGCCGATCTCAACGGCAGGGTCGGGAGGCAACGGGTGCGGGACAAACGCCCGATACCCGGACGGTTGCTGAACGTATCTGCCAGCGCGAGTGGCGGTATTATTCAATTGAAATTGCAGCCCAAAGTGTTGCCGTGTCGACAAAACGGCCGCCATGGCTCCTGATACGTTTGCGAGCCTATAGCATGGAGCACTCGGGCTCCCTTGTTAAGGGCTGCGTTGTACATGGACTCGATCGGGCGCCACATTGAAGACAGCCTTGAATAAGCCGCTTGGAGCCGTAGTGGAACGCCGGCACCGGCCACTTCGTCCAGCGTGCCCCGCCGGTGTCGATCCGATTGTTCCGGAATCTCTTGCCGCCGCGGCCCGCTTCTGCCCGTCAAGGCGGAGTCGGACTCGCAGGTGGAGATCACGTCCATGATGCATCGGTCGCATCTGGATCGTCGTTGTTCAACTCGTGCTCCACGACGAACCGGGCTCGCGCGAGCAACTCGTCGAAGGTAACCACTTCTGGTGTGTGCAGACCTCGCCGGAACAGTTCGAAAGAGTTGCGCTTCTCGCGCGAGTCGAGCGAGTCAGTATTCCCGACCACAAGAATTCCGCGTGGGGAGACAGTGAATACGCCATTCCCTTCCAGGTCGCGATTCGACTCACTCTGGGAACCTTCCACTTCCCACGTTCGTGCGTTCACCTGAAGTTGGGCAACGCCTCCAGCCACATCCTTTGCAGGCGCATGCACTCCGTTACGGTAGGGAATTCGCTGAACGAGGTCGGTGCCTGGCGTCTTCACCTCAACGAGAACAGTGAAGCGTACTTGTGCCTCGCTTGCCATGAGGTGATCCCCTCGCTGGCCGCCTTGCCCAGATACATTCTGGGCTCCGTAGTTCGGCTGCACTTGGATCTCGCTTAGAAACTGGTATGCCAATCCGTGGCCAAAAATCCAGCGGTTCGACTTGAAGAAGGCTTCCCACTCACTTTCGTCCCAGTCATTCGCCTCCAAGTGGGAAGCGAAGTCGGCAAGAGCTTGGGTTTCACGCTCGTATCGCGCCTGATGGGCTGCCAAATCGAATACCGCAGGGTCCAATGTTCGGATTGCGTTGATGAGCTGTGCGCGGCGTTGAGGCGAAGCTTCGAGCGCCGCAGAGAGCTGAGCGAAAACCTCGGCTTCGTCGGCAGGGAGGACAACTCGTTCCATGTCGCCCCATGCGACACCTTCGGCGGCAATCGCATACATACCCTTCAGGTGCTCGAAAAGCTGAGCGGTCTGAGCGGTGTCAAGCTCGATCGCGACTTCTTGGCCAGCCTCCAGTCGACTCAAATGGATACGCTCAAGATCCGACCATTCATCCGCGCCATCTAGAACGGCGTCACTGTTACGGCGTCGCTGAAAAATCACACGAACTGAGAGCGAGTGGTCCGACCGGTGTGGATTAATAACACCCTTAGCCGCGAGGAGACGCCTAGTTCTCTCGGCATTGGCCGGCTCACGAGTCTCGAGTTTTATCGGCTCAAACTCCATCGACGTACGCGAGGTGCTGGTCGTACGGTAGACCGTCGATTCTGCGTCTTGCTTCGACATCAGTAGTCACCATCCACGGAACAAGTCATCTGCCAGCGAGTCCTCCCCTTATCAGCTGGTAGCCCCAACAATCTCCGCCAACAGCCCTTCGGTCTCCTTCTCCAGCGCGAGGATGTCGGCGCGGATCTCTTGCAGAGAGCGAAGGGGCTGGGGTTTGTAGAAGTAGCGAGTGAAGCTGACTTCGTAGCCGGTCTTCACGCTATCGGGCACGTACCAGGCGTCGGGGGCGTAGGGCAGGACCTCGCGGCGAATAAAAGCTTCGATGCCGCCCGCTTCCAGCAACGGGATCTGCTCCGTATCCCGCAGGTCGGGGTCGGGCTCATATTCGACCACCGCCGGGCTGCCGTTGACCGTCGTTTCGAAGAGTCCGCGAAGGGGGTCAGCAACCGTTCCTCGTTTGTGGACCTTCTTAATGACCGGTGGCGCATCATCCGACCGTTCGCAAGTCTCCTTCAGCGCCTTAAGCTCGGCGGCCTTGTAGACACGATCGGGATCGAGACCCTTCAACCGCAGTGGCCGCTCGACCGTCACCTTCCAGTAGCCAAAGGCGGCGTTGGGAAAGATCTTTGACTGCTCGGTCTCTTCGAAGTCCATGAAGGTTTCGCAGATGCGCGTGATGTCATCCTCGGAAAGCTCGCAGTTCTTCTTGCCCAGGTTCTTGCGCAGCGGCTTGAACCGACTGGTGGCGTCGATGAGCTGGACTCGGCCTCGTCGGTGGTCCGGCTTCCTGTTGGTTAGCACCCAGAAATAGGTCGCGATGCCGGTGTTGTAGAACATGTTGAGCGGGAGGGCGACGATTGCCTCCAGCCAGTCGTTTTCGATGATCCAGCGCCGGATGTTGCTTTCGCCCTGCCCGGCATCGCCGGTGAACAGCGAGCTGCCGTTGTGTACTTCGGCGATGCGGCTCCCAAGCGGGGTGCCATGCTTCATCTTGCTCAGCATGTTGGCGAGGAACAGCATCTGGCCGTCGCTGGAGCGTGTCAGGAGCGAGTAGTCAGCGTCTCCAGCGTGTTCGATGACGAAGCGCGGATCCTTGACACCACCCTTGCCGCCCATGCGTTCGAGGTCGCCTTTCCAACTCTTGCCATACGGCGGGTTGCTGAGCATGAAGTCGAACTCGCGCGAAGGGAAGGCGTCGTTCGAAAGTGTGGAGTGTTCCGGCCCTCCAACGATGTTGTCTGCGGCATCGCCTTCGCCCTTGAGCAGGAGGTCAGCCTTGCATATGGCGTAGGTCTCGGCGTTGATTTCCTGTCCGTAGGGATGCGTGGCGACCTGCTTGCCGTGTTCCGAAGCGAGCTCCTGGAGGGTCTCTTCGGCAACGGTCAGCATGCCGCCTGTTCCGCAGGCGCCGTCGTAAAGCAGGTAGGTTCCGGACTCAACCTCGTCGGCGACTGGCAGGAGAATCAGCTTCGCCATCAGTTTCACGGCGTCGCGCGGCGTCCAGTGCTCGCCAGCTTCCTCGTTGTTTTCTTCGTTGAACCGCCGTACCAGCTCCTCAAATATCGTGCCCATCGCATGGTTGTCGAGACCCGGATACTTGATGGACCCGTCCCCATTCTTCACCGGATACGGGCTCAAGTTGATATCCGGCGAGAGCAGCTTCTCGATGAGCGTGCCCAGAGCGTCGGCCCTGGAAAGCCGCGGAATCTGGTTCCGGAACTCAAAGTTATCGAGGATGTCCTGCACGTTCGGAGAGAAGCCGTCGAGGTACGCCTCGAAGTCGGCCCGCAACTGCTGCTGACTCGAACGAGCTCGGAGATCGCGCAGCGTGAACTTGGACGTGTTGTAGAAGGCCTGACCAGCGGCCTGTCTTAGGGCTGGGTCCTGATGGACGATTTGTGCCTCATCGAGCGAGTTCTTCATATCGAGCACGGCCTGCTTGGTCGGCTCGAGAACAGCATCCAGACGCCGCAACACGGTCATGGGCAGAATGACGTCGCGATACTTGCCACGTACGTAGAGGTCTCTTAGCACATCATCGGCGATGCCCCAGATGAAGTTGGCTATCCAGTTCAGCTGACTTGATTCCATAGCGCCCAGTTGCAGAGTATTTCGAAGACCAACGAGTCGATGAGCGCGATTCTAACGGTTCGTTACTCGCAATGTTCGTGAATACGCGACAAGAGTTGCCGGGATTAGCCGTATCCCTGCTCGAAAGACCATGCATCCCCCCATCCGGCTAACAACGCTCTGGGGAGGACCTTCATGGCCAACGTGAGCCGGAAGCTGGGGAGAATGGGCCATGCTCGCACTCAGCCTTACGCCCCGCTTCAGGTTGCAGCGAAAGCCATTACCAGCAGTACGACGAGCAACTCCGAGCCCGTGATGGGCTGCTTTCTCCTTAGCCAGCGCAAGCCGTGGGCAAAGCCGACCATCCGTGATTCGATTCCAAGCGCCAGGTTCATCTGGCCGACGGGCCGGCACGACCGCCGCGAAGCCATGACCTATGCGGTCGCCACGGCGCTCGCTGATCGAAACCCTTATGCGACCCGTCAACAGTTCGGCATTCGTCGGCTGCAACGCCGGCCCGCGCGCTAAAGCGCTGCGGCTCAATCGAGGGCGCCGTGCGGGCTTTCCTAGAAGACCAGGTCCGCCGCTCCGCCGATGCGCACCACGCGCGGCCGTCGGAGACCTTCCATCGTCTCCGACGGCCGCAGCGGATCGGCTGCGCGCAGCGGGCCGAAGTCGAGCCCGGTCGTCTCCTCGATCAGAGAGATCGGGACCTGGTAGGTCCGGAACTCGCCGAAGACGAACGGCGCCTCGGTAATGCCCTGGATCATATCGCCCTGGCTGAGCACGTAGCCTGCCGAGGCCAGCTTGCCCGTCCCCTCGTGGACCAGCGCCGCGACCTTCCAGAACTCGCGCGGCAGCTTCACCAAGTCGCGGTAGTTCCGGTCGTCGTCGCGCATTACCGGTCCGGTGAAGACCGAGACGCGCAGATCGCGCGCATCCGTGTTATCGAGGATGTAGTCCTCCAGGTCATTCCATTCGCGCTGGTTCAGGTTCTTGTGCTGCGGCGCGGAGTTCACATAGTGGAACGTATCGCCGTTCGCCTGTGTCGCCTCGTCGACGCTGCCCCAAACGGGGTCGAGCCGGCGCACGAGGTGGCCGCGGTCGAGGTCGTTGTTCTTGTAGATCTCGTTGCCCAACTGGTGGGCGTCGGCGAAGCGCTCGTCGATCAACCAGCGGTCGTTGCGCGGCACGCGGCGCAGCTCGGTCCCGTCGATGTTCACGGCCGCGTAGAGCGCCTGCCGGCGCGAGCGGCTGACGGCGACGGAAAAGTGCCGGTAGCGGGCGACGTGAGGAGCCTCGGCCGACCCGTCGGCGGCCGGCGCGGCGTCGCCGGCCCAGCGGCCGAGTGCGGGAAGCGGAACGAGCCGCTCGCCCTCGCCCAGAAAATTCTCGCGGTAGCCGTCGCGGTCGCCGAACGCGTCGGCTCGGCTGCGGCCCTGCGCCTGCACGGGCGCCGGCGGTTGGGGGGCGGGCGGCGGCGGCGGCGGGATTGCGATCAGCGGCCGGGCCTGGGCCAGGGCCTGCCGAATCGAGCTGGCCTTCACTGCGAAGTTGCCCCGCAAGTAGATCCCCGCGAAGTGCAGCCCGACGGCCTGACCCGTGTCCAGGTCGATCACCGCCGAACCCGAGTTGCCGCCAAGCGTCGTGCAGTCGTGTACGAAATAGTGCTGGCCGGCGGCGCGGAAGCTGACCCGGCCGGGGGCGAAGCGCTTGACATCGAAAATCTCGCCGAAGTAGCGCTCCATGTCCGCTTGGCCGTTGCGGCTGTCGTGCGCCGGGTAGCCGATCACGCCGATCGGCTGGCGGTCCTGGACCTCGGCCGCGGCCAGTTCGAGCGGGTCGGGCAGCGCCACGTCGGAGGTCAACTCGAGCAACGCAATGTCCGGCTCGTCGGGGCCGGCCAGGTAGAGCACGCGTTCGACGCGCACTTCGAAGGCCACCGGCAGATCGTATTCCTCACGGAAGTCGAGCTGCGCGCCAATCTGCGCGCCGAGGAAGTTCTTGGCGGCGCGCACGCCGCCGGCGCCGTCGGCCTGGGCAAACAGTTCGGCGACGTGGCGGTTGGTGGCGACGATCGAGCGGCCGTGGACGCGGTCGACGATCCAGCCGGTTCCCGCCCACTCCATCGTCAGGTGGTCGAGCAATTCCACGCGGCCCACGCGGGCGACGGCCTGCTCGATGCGCGTGCGCGCCGCCTCCAGGGCCGCGCGCCAGGTGGGGCTTTCGGCCTGCTCGAACGTGCCGTTGCGGACCAGCAGCGAGGGCCGGCCCCAACGCAACACGATGGCCTCCTCGCGGGCCGATGTGGGCTCGGGCATGGCCGCGCCGGGGCGCAGTTCGAGATCGATCAAGGCCCCGCGGCGCGAGCCGAGCAGACGCACTGCTCGATCGAACGCCGCCTCGTCGGGCCGGTCGGCTGGGGGCGGCTCTGAGCGGCTGGGGGCGGCACGCTCGCGGATCTCGTCGAGGATCTCGCGGTCGGCGAGCAGGGATTTGTACTGCGCTCCGTAGAGCGGCGTGTCGGCGGGCATGGGGGACCTCCGGGCGCGTTCGCGGCGCCTGGAACGAACCTATCACGCATTTGCGACGATCGCGCGTCGAGATCGCGGGATATTCCGTACAACACGAAGGACAATGGGTAATACCACTCGGGGATCTGCGGCCTGGACCCAACAGCTTTACGGGCTCGCTCTTGAGCGATTGGTGGTGACGCGCAGCGGTCGCCGACCGTTGAGCTTTCACCAACTGGCGAACGAAGCGTCGAGCGGCAGTACGGTTGCGCCGCTCGCTAAGCATCGAATCAAGGAAGTTCCCGTCGCGGTCGATGGCGCGGTAGAGGTAGCGCCACTGCCCGGCGACCTGCACGTACGTCTCGTCGAGGTACCAGGACACGCTGCGGCGCCTGCGGCGCTTCTCACGCAGCAGGTCGCCCGGCTCAATGCAAAAAGAACTGAGACCGCCCGCGAGGACAGCGCCCGCGCCTGCCAGGACAATCCCGTTCCCCGCAACGGCGAGGGCCATCGGCGCGGAATCGCCCGATCACCTGTCCGCTGCTGTCCCATCACCCAGGAGATGCCAGCAACTGGCACCCCGTCATGCTGTCTAGTTCGGAGAGTCGAATGCCGTGGGGGCCGACGCCCACTAACGGGAAGGATCGCCACCGGTCAGGGCGTCTTCCAACAGCGGATGAGGAGGCGCGGCAAAGGGATTCACGACAGTGACGCCGCCCCAGGTGAACCCGTCCTGCAGGTCCTCGGACAGGAGGAGCCGGCAGCCGGCAGCCGATGCCGCACAGAGGATCACGGCGTCCCAGATGCCCAGTCCGTGACTGCTCGCCAGGTCTGACGCTGCGACGATGACCTCCGACGAGGTGTCGGTTACGGCAAAGGCGTCCCGCCAGCCCAGGAGTGCATCGCGCGCGGCATCTCGGTTCCGGCCAGCCTTGCGAGTCAGCACGTTGAACAGCTCCCCGAGCACCTGTGCAGGCAGGACAACGTTCTCCTGGGGAAGCTTGCCGAGCAGGTCGAGTGCGACGTCCCGGCGGTTGTCCGCGTTGACGCCCTCGGCATACGCCAGCACGTTCGTGTCGAGGGCCACCCTCACCGCGCGTCCTCGTAGAGTTCGTCGCGGGTCCAGCGGTCCGCCCGAACGACCGGTTGCCGCGAGAGTCGCTTCAACAGCGCGGCCCGGGCGGCAGACGCTTCCTCTGCGGTCGTGGTGGCGGGAATGAGCTGTGCGACCGGACGTCCGTGGCTGGTCACCACGTACCGCCGTCCTTCCCGGACCCCCCGCAGCAGGCGTGAGAACGAACGGTTGGCTTCAGCGGCTGAGACGGTCTCGTCCATGAGGACCTCGTGGTTTCGGAGTAGTGACATTACCTACTTTAGCATGTCGTCAACGATCAGTGGTGTGAAGGGGGGTTCTGTCAGGTCTGAGGACGATTTGAGGGGTGGCTCGGCCGGCGGCACCGAGGACGCAACTTTGCGCCAGCCCGGCAGGGCTACGCGCCGGCCATCTCCGCGGCCAGCACCCGCCATCGCTCGGCAAACTGTTCACGCTGGGCACCCAGCGACACGTGGTCGCCGCATTGCAGCCGCGGGCGGAAGGAGTGGCGCAAGGCGTCGAAGGCCAGACAGAAGCGTGCGGCCGAGGCGAAGTTCCCGAAGCCAGCATCGGGTAGTACCGCTGCTTGATCCCGCGGTGGTCCTGCTCCGTCCGGTTGTTGAGGTACCGCTTCTGCCGATGCGTCGCCTTCCTGCCGACGTTCCAGCGAATCGCCTTTTCGTATGCGGGATGGCGGTCGGTGGTGACGCGCAGCGGGCGCCGACCGTTGAGCTCCAACAGCTGGCCGAGGAATCGGCGGGCAGCGGCGCGGTCGCGGTGCTCGCTGAGCATCGAATCGAGGAGGTTCCCATTGCGGTCGATGGCACGGTAGAGGTAGCGCCAGTGGCCGGCGACTTTCACGTACCTCTCGTCGAGGTACCAGGAGACGCTCCGACGCCCGCGGCGCTTCGCGCGGAGGCCGCCGCTATCTCGCGCCGGACCTCCTGGTCGTGGACGACCTCGGTCTCCACCGGCTCAACTAGGGATTCGCTGATCATTGGGGTGTTCGGGGTGTTGCCGGGCGAGGGATGGT
>CAZDZP010000029.1:0-15673 GCA_964509855.1 uncultured Anaerolineaceae bacterium
GCTCTGCAGGCAGCCCGTGCTGCGAGCATTGGCGCATGCTCCCGGTAGACCCCGTTCCGTTCCTCGATGCCGCCGAGCGCAAAGATGTCGTCAGCGGGTAGCACCGACCACCTTGAGGCGATCAATGTCCCGCGGGCAATCGCGGCGGTCCTTCGGGTGTCCCCCATCGCTTCGCCAATCCGCGCCGCTGCCTCCTCCTGGTCGATGTGGACCGGAGGGTGGGCGACACCAACACGCGTGATGCGGACGGAAGCCATCGACCTACCGTGCTCCGCAGCTGTGCCCGTCACAGTCAGCATGCGCACAGCATACGGCCACGAACTGAGGATCCGAACGCCTCGCGGCAGTCCGCTTCTCAGTCCGTTACGAGCGCGGCCTGCCGGGTGGGCTCGGTCACGTACTCGTCAAGGTTGACCTCGCGCGTCATCTCGAAGAAGTCGACGTTGCGATATGGGGAGTTGATGGTGATGCGGCCGCGGCTGTTGCGGTAGTAGGTGGTCATGCCCGGGTGCGTCCAAACCATGTTCTCGTGCTCGGCCGCGACGTTCTCGTTGTACTGATCGTGAACGTCCTTTCGGACCTCGACGGCACCGTGCCCAAGCTCGGCCATCTTGCGAAGCATGTCCATGATGTAGCGGACCTGCATTTCGACCACGAATATCAGGCTACCGCCGTGGCCCGGCTGCAGGTTCGGGCCGTACAGCGTGAAGTAGTTGGGAAAGCCCGGGACAACGGTGCCCATGTAGGCCTGGCAGTTGTCGTCCTCCCAGACATCCCGCAGCGTTCGGGCGGACCGGCCCACGACCTCGTAGGTGTTGATAACGCGTAGGACATCGAACCCGGTGGCGAGCACCAGCACGTCGGCTTCGCGGGAAGTCCCGTTGGCCGTGACGATCTTGTTGCCGTCGATGCGCTCGATGCGATCGTCGACGAGGTTGACCTTCGGATTGCGGAGCATGCGGTCCCAGCCGTTGTCCATCAGCATGCGCTTCCCGAACGGCGGGTAGGTGGGCAGAACCTTGTCGAGCAGCTCGTCGGCCTTGTGGCCCAACTCGTTGATGACGTACTGGGTGAAGTACGCCCGGTGGCCGTCGTTTTGGGCATTCAACGATCGTTCGGGGTGCTCCCATTCGGGGTCTTTGTGCAGAGCCGAGTGGATGCGGTCGTTGAAGGTCCAGCCGAGCCGGACGCGATACCAGTTGCGGTACAGCGGGCACTCCCGGAGCAGGAAGCGCAGCGGATCGGGTACCTCTCTGCGGAACTGGTCGAAGGGTGCGGCCCAGTGCTTGGAGCGCTGGTAGATAGTCAGCGATTCGACGTCGTGCTGGATCTCTGGCGCGACCTGCATGGCGCTCGCGCCGTTGCCAACGATTGCCACGCGCTTGTTCTCGATGGTGGCGTCGTCCGGCCAGCGGGCCGTGTGCCACTTCTCGCCGGTCCACGTCTCGATGCCGGGGATGTCGGGATTGATTGGCGGGTTGAACAGTCCAGCTGCGCTGATGACGACGTTGGCTTCGCGAACGGCGGTGTTGCCGTCGGCGTCACGGGTTTCGACGGTCCAGCGCTGGCTCGCTTCCTGGTAGGTGATGCGAGTGACCGACGTATTGAAGCTGATGTGCTTGCGGACATCGAACTCGCGGGACACGTGTTCAAGGTAGCCATGAAGTTCGTCTCGCAGGCAGAAGTACTGCTGCCAGTCGTACGACGCAAACGAGAACGAGTACAGGTGGTTTGGCGTGTCCACACCGGCGCCGGGGTACTGGTTCTCCCACCACACTCCACCGACGGTCGGGTTGCGCTCCACCACCTCGAAGTCTACGCCGGCCATCTGCAGGTTGATTGCCGCGCACAGTCCCGAAACGCCTGCACCGATGATGAGTACCTTGAAGCCTGCGGGCATATCGAAGCGCGGATGGTCCAGGAACCTGGTCTGGCCCAGCTGAGCGGCGGTGAAGCCACCGTACTCGGGTGGCACGTGTTCGCCCATCGAAACGGCCAACATACGAACGAGCTGCTCGTTCGATGGAGACGGCAGCGCCACCGGTCGCCCTGTCTTCCACGCGAGGATGGCGTTGAGCGCGGCTTCGCGGACTTCCTCCTGGAGCTCGGCTGGCAGCCCTCCGGTGTCGTTGTCTCCCATGCCCGCCGCGCGACGGGGCACGTACGGCCCCTCTATCCACTTCGTCTCGCCGGTAAGTTGCACCAGCACCGGCAGCAGCGTTGGGATGTTGGCAATCGCGATGGCCTCGGTGAATTGACGTTCGTCCTCTGCGTTCACTGTCTCGGATTTGGCCATGGGTTCCTCCACGTACTGGGGTAGGGTCTCGGTCGGTGGTCGGTGACGCTCAAAATACGGTGAAATCGGCGACGGTCGCCATGATTCTAAGGGTCCACGAACTCCAGCGGTCGGAGCCGGTGGCCACGCTAACCGGGCGCTACTTGATTCGCAGCTCAGCCCCTTTGCAGGCCGCTCACGAGACTGCGGAGGTCCGCTGCAAATCCACCCTCCGCACGGTTCACAAAGCGCGAGCTGGTGCGCACGACCGAGCAGGAATCACTGACCAGCTTGTAGCCGGCCGCTCCGAGGCGTTGCCAGATGTCCTGGTCCTCTCCACAGGGAATGTGCCGGAAATTGCCCACTGCCAGGCAGCTCTCGAGCCGGAACCCGAGATTCGCCCCATGCACGTGCGGATGTCCCTTGGGAGTCACGGCCCGCCGATACGACGCCGTGAAGATGCGTCGCAGGTCCCCTTGTGTATCGTCGATATCAACGAGTCCCGCCACGGCGTCGGCGCCTCCGCGGAAGTGCTGCAATTGTCTACTCAACCAATCGGGGGGCACGGTGCTGTCGGCATCGGTCGTCGCGACCCACTGCAACCTTCCCGGTGCCTCCGCGGCAAGACGTTCCACACCCAGCGCCCGCGCTGCACCAGCATTGCCGGCGTCAACGGAGTACACGCAGCCCAGCCCCGGCGGAATCAGCGCCCGCGCGATGCTCGCGGTGTCGTCGGTGCTGCCGTCATCAATCAACGCGATTACCGGCCGAACACCCGCTCGCTGAGCAGCGCAAAGAACGGACTGGATAGCGCTTCCCACGAGATTCGACTCATTCCGAGCGGGGATGACCACCCCGACACGGTCGCGGCTCATCGCTGGAACACCAGGAGTTCGAAGGCCTCCTCGGCGTAACGTCCAACCGCAGTGAGCCACGGTTGCTCCCTTAGCCGGCGGCCAACCTGCTCCCCTCGAAGGGGATAGTTGGTTGGCAACAGGTAATGCACGGATACAAGCGTTCCGCCCTCGGCCAGGCAGTTCCGAAGCTGGCAAAGGGTGCTGTCGAACCCGGCTTCCGTGAGGTAGTACCCGACCTCGCTGAGAACCACGAGATCGAAAACGCCAGAAGGCCAGTCGTTGGGAATACAACCTTCCAGGACATTTGCTCCGGGGAACACCCGCAACCGAGTGCGTGCTCTTTCGGCAACATCGGGCAGCATTTCCATAGCCACCAGTTCGTCGCAGCGTTTCGCGAGCCGCTCGGAGAGAACGCCGATGGAACACCCGGGTTCAAAGGCTCGGGTGTACCGGGCCCTGGGAAGCGACGCAATCGTGAGTTCGTACTTACGCTGCTCGTACCAGGAACTCTCGAAGTCCCAGGGGTCGGGGCTGTCGGCGTAGATTTCCTCGAAGTAGCTCCTGTTCATGGTCAGCTCGCTGGCCATAGGAACTCCTCGTAACCGGAAAAGTGCTGTACGAAGTCCGCTGGCAACACCGGACCATCCTCCGGTTCGGGACCGAGCGCGATGAACTGGCTTGAGTACGTCTGCATCGCTCGACACTTCCGAAGCGCCACGTCGTGCGTCAGCTGCACCGCGAACGGACTGCCCTGGGTAATACGCTCCTCGTTGAGCCGCGCCCAAACTGCATACTGCCAGAGAGGCACCCCGTGGTTCTGGCCAAGCTCGCGCGCAACGCGACCAACGGTGTCGTGGTCCGGGTGGCCGTCCGTTTCTAAAGGAGCGAGAACGACTGTCGCGCCATCGATGTGCGCATCGAGCTCGTCACGGAGTTGGCGCTCCCGCGAGCATACCTGCGAGTCCGGGAACTTCATCCGGATTCGGCACGGGTCAATGCCCAGTTCGCGATAGGCGCGGGCGGTCTCTCCGAGCCGAATCTTGCGCAGCTCCTGTGGGGTTATCCTGGCCGACCTCGCGTGCGATGCTTCCCCATCCGTAACAGCAAGCACCATCACGTCGTAGCCACTCCTGACCATCAGGCGCATAATCCCACCGACTGCGAACACCTCGTCATCCGGGTGCGGCGCAAGGACGATTGCCTTCCCCTTTTCCCCGAGTGCCGCTATTTCGAGTGCGGCGCAGCTATTCATAGCCGCCCTGCTCTTGCCTGGACAAGTGGAGTAGCTCGCCGATCCTCGCGCGGTCTCGCGCCGGGTGGTACTGGCGCAGGTATACGGGCAAGTCCGCGAGCCGCCGAGCCTGGACGGCGTTGTGCGTGGCTGACGATGTTCCACCGAGTTCGGCGGCCGTCTCGATCACGACCTGGCAGTTGCGGTAGACGCAGTCGCGAACGCGGAGAGCCAGGAGTTCTTTCTGACGAATTTCATTGCACGGGCTTGCATCGATCTCACACGCGGCCGCAAGCAGCGTGAGGCGCATCTCCACGAGCGCACCATCCAGGCGAGCAGCCAGCGCGTGATCCGCCTGCGATGTCCCTTTCCCCGAAACTCCGCGGGCGAGACCCAGCGCTCCTCCATACCAGCACGCCGCGACATTCAGCGAGCCCAGCCAAAAGCCGACACGCTGCTCGTAGAACCCCGGCTCACCGACTTCGCGCAAGGGCGACACATCGTCGAGTTCCAAAGTGACGCTATGCGTAGCGGCCATACCGACCGCCGGCCACGAACACGGTACCTCGCGCAAGCCTGGCTCCGTCGCGTCAATCTCGAAGAGTGACGTGGGCCCGTCCCCGTCCCAACGCCCGGTCACGAGCGCGCGTTCGACGATGCCGGCTCCAGAGCAGTATTCGCGCTCCCCTTCAAGTATCAGGCTCTCTCCTTTGGGCCGAACTTCCAGCGGCAGACCTGCGACCCAGACGCCGTAAATCGGCCCCCCGCCGTCCGGTGGGTATTCGGGCCCTATGCCCGCTTCATTGAGAATCGCGTGGCTATCGGCGTGGCCCTCGGCGAGCCGCGCAAGGGACAGGTCCTCAGCGGCAATTTCGGCGAGCCGTCGAAGGCGCGACCACGACTCTCCGCTCCCCGGCCTCGGAAGATGCAGGTAACCGCCCGCGACGAGGTCCCGGAGCCGGTCTGCGATCGGTTCCCGCCGGCTCCGGATGAGAGAGCAGCGAAGCCCTTCTTCCGCAGGGTCCCGGGCGAGCGGATTCCCAATCGTTTGCATCACCGGGATTCCGCATTTCCTACATGGGGCGTTGATTCCACCGCCGGGTCGGCCAGTTCGTTTGCTTCGTCTTCCGTTGCTCCCGCTATGTAGGCGTCATGCCTCGAGGTCGCCGGCACGACATTGGCTGCGCCAGGATCGGCCGTTCGGTACTCCTGCAGTTCGTCGATTACGAAACCAACGACGATCCGCTGAGCGTTGGCCGTTTCGATCGCGGAGCGATCGAGCCAGAAGTCGTCACCAATTCCCGGCGTTTTGTCGGTGTGGAGCACCTGGAAGTGATCGGGGCGAGTTTCTCCAACCTCTCCGAGCTGCGAACCATCGTGCGAAAAAACCTGCGTTCCTCGACTTATCGTTGTGCTGGTCATGTCTTCGCCTCCCGCGCTTGCGACGTAGTGAGACCACTATGAAGTGCATGCCATTTCGTTCGCAGTGCCCGCGCGTCCGGGATCGTTTCGGAAACCTTGCAAGTCGGGGTGCGGCCACGGTTCGCCACTTGTTGGTTCGTCTGAGCTGCAATCAGATTGTTAGGAATTTCGTCAAAGCAAGCACGGCCTCGGAGACCGAGCAGGCGCATCCTGTGAACCGTGGCAAAGAATTCTAAAACGAAACAAACACAGCGGAGCCGCTGGGCGGCACTGGGGTTCGCCGCACGCATCAACCTCTACGCGATAGCGCTTTCGGCACTGTGGACTCCGCTCAATTCCATCCTGCTGCCCGACCTCGTCGGGGAGAGTGCGCCTGAGGGCCTTCGTGGAAGTGCGCTGGGATTAATCACCTTCGTTGGAATCGGTGCAGCCGTCCTCGTGCAGCCTGTAGCCGGCGCAATCAGCGACGCATCGACACTGAAGGACCGTCGAAAGCCCTTCATCATCCCGTCGTCGGCGGTGATGGTGATCGCCCTCGTTTTCCTGGCCGTTCTTCCCGGCTTCTGGTGGCTCCTGCTCACGTACGTGGTTCTCCAACTCGCCGGCAACGTCGCCCAGGCAGCCTTCCAGGCACTGGTCCCGGACCTCGTTCCGAAAGATGAGATCGGTGAGGCGTCCGGTGTGAAGAGCGGGTTTGGACTGCTCGGCACACTTGTCGGTCTCTCACTGGTTGGTCTGCTGGTCACGCTGGGATGGGCCGACCGGCAGGTTGTTCCGGTTCTCGCGGTAATCATTGGGCTGGGTGCGCTCGCTGTTTGGAAGCTGGTGCCAGCCACTCCGAAGGCGAACGCGAACCCGGTGAATCTGGCTTGCAGATGCTGAAGGCGGCTTACGCGCCGCTGGTCCACGGCACTCGCGATTTCAAGCTGGTGCTTCTCACCCGGTTCCTCTTTTTACTGGGGCTCTACCCGGTTCAACGGTTTCTTCTCTATTTCCTCGAAGACCGGTTCGGCGTTGAAGACCCCGTCACCCAGGCATCTATTGCGATCCTCGGCGCCGTTGCGATCGGAGCAATAGCATCCGTCGTGGCCGGCGTAGTTTCCGACCAGGTGGGCCGTAAGCCCGTGTTGGCGGTCAGCATCATCGGCGCTGGGATAGGCGTTCTCGGAGTTGCTCTCCTTCCAACGCTTCTCCTCGTCGCTGTAGCCGGGTTGCTGGTCGCCATCGGAGCAGGAGCATTCGAAGGGGTGAACTGGGCCACCATCGCCGACAACATCCCGGAAGGCGAAGGCGCCCGTTACTTTGGAGTGGCCAACATGACGACGGCGGGCGCCAGCGCCGCAGTTGGTCTCCTCGGCCCGCTGGTAGACCTTCTCGACCGGTTGCTGCCAGCCGCGACCTATCCTTCCACTTTCGCGATAGCTGGCATCTGCGTCCTGACGGCGTTGATTCCGCTGCGCGCGGGACGCATCGCCTCGAATTCGGGCAACGACGAGCCCGCAATCTGATAGCGACGAATCGCTGCCGCTAAGGGCGCAATACCTCTGCAATGGGGACTTCCGCCCCCGCAATCCGGTTGGTATCGCCCCTCTGATAGCCTCTTGTGAGACCACAGCGAGGGATAGCTGAGTGTGGAAGTTTTGGCCTTGGCGCAGAGGGGCACCAGCCGCCGCCGAACACAATGAACTGGAAGAGAAGATGGGACCGGATCCGGAACGCGACGGCGAGGTGTACGAACTCGGGTCAGAGGCGCGCCACCCCAAGGACAACGACTAGCAGCCTTTTGCCAAAGCGTCGCAACGCGATCGTGCACCCCAGTGCAGTGGATCCCGGCTAGGCGAGGTATTCACTCAGCGTTTCTTCGTCACACCAAAACGTCACAGCTTCGTCGTCCAACTGCCTTATCGCTGCGAAGTTGAGCCATAGGATTTCGTCGCGCCGCCTTAGAATCTCAAATCCGCGGTCTGCGATTTGCCCAAGCATGCCCGCCGGCGAACCATCGACAAATCGGGCCATCACTCCAAGTTTTCGAAGCACGCTGCGCCTGCAACGGAAACAGATCCCGTGCGAAATCTGTTCCGAGGTACCCTGGCGCATCGTGCCTGTGCACCACGCACAAATCACCATGAACGTTGACTCTTCGGAGGTTCCTTGCATCCTCACCCTCGCTGCCGAATACCGGCCGATGAAAATGTAGGGCACCAGCCATGACATTCGGATTGCTCAACTCGGCCCGCGCCTTTCAACAAAGTGGCGAATGGTGTGGCCCGTCACTGGTTCACGAGTTTCGGCGGTCAACCTGGTCAAGTCTCGAACCGTTGATGCCTGCGTTCGCCGTGTCCCATACTCCTGCCGCCGGGCCACCCGTTGGTCCGCGGAGGAGAACTTGAATGGCTCAGCCGTTGGCGGGCATCCGGGTATTAGAAATCGGTCAGGAAATCCAGGGCCCTTTTGCCGGCCTGCTTCTCTCCGACCTCGGCGCCGAGGTCACAAAAATTGAGAACCGCACAACCGGCGACCTGAGTCGCTGGGCACTTGCGGGCCGCGGCTCCACCGAGGTCCCGAATCACGATGTCTCGCCGTACTTCATCGCCATGAACCGGGGTAAGCGCAGCATCACCCTGGACTTGAAGAAACCCGGGGCCGTCGACATCGTGAAGCGCCTTGCCACAAACGCCGATGTTGTGCTCACGAACTACCGACCCGGCGTGCTCGACCGCCTGGGCTTGGGGTTCGAGGGACTGAAGTCCGTCAACCCCCGCATCGTCTTCGCACAGGGAAGTTCCTTCGGGCCGGTTGGCCCATGGGTACAGCGCCCTGGCCGCGACATCCTCGCCCAGGCTGCGACTGGACTCCTGGCAAAGGGAGGCTTCGAAGGCGAGCCACCCCTCCCCGCTGCCTTCGCAGTCGCCGATACCTCGGGCGGGATGAGCCTCGCCATGGGAATCCTCGCTGCGCTTTTCGCTCGCTCCCAGACTGGCGAAGCACAAAAGGTGGACGTGTCGATCTATGGGACGCTCATCGCCATGCAGAGCTGGGAACTGAACTACACATCGCTCACGGGTATCGAACCAAATCGCGCCGGGCGGGGACACCAGTTCATCCAGGGACTTTGGGGCGCCTACGCCACCAACGATGGCTACATCGCCTTCGCCGCCGTCGATGATGGCCGATGGCCTCACTTCTGCCGAATCCTCGGCGTTCCACATCTCGAACGCGACCCACGATTCGATACCGGCCGAGAACGGCAACGCAACGGAGAGGAGTTGCGCACTGAAGTTGAAGGAGTGCTCTCGCGTCGAACCACAGCAGAGTGGCTCGCAATGCTCCAGGAAGCGGACATCCTCGCGGCCGAGGTGGTCGACTATCGGGCCGTCTTGGGCAGCGAGCAGGCGGCGGCCAACGGCTACCTGCGCCCCATGGATCATCCCACCGCAGGTCACATTGCTGTCGGGGGAAGTCCCATCATGATCAACGGCGAGATCCCGGGCACAGCCACACCTCCCCCCGAACACGGGCAGCACACCGAAGACGTTCTGATTGAGGCCGGCTTCACGTGGGAAGACATCGAGCAACTCCGTGTCGCCGAGGCCATCTAAGGCCTGCCATCCAAAAACACACTCCCTCGGACTGACAGTGAATCGGGTGTAGCTGCCGTCGATGACGGAAGCAGACGGCGCGCCATCTCGTGTCTCCAGGGTTCGAAAGAGCACACCGACGGGCACAGAGCGTGAGTTCTATACTCGCCGCGTGAGCCAGCCGCCAAACCACGCAGCCAAAACGGCGAGGCATACGGAAGGTAGCCCGGCCCGGGCGAGCCGTGCCGCTCTCGCCGCGGCAGAATCCGCGCTGATCCCGGACTTTGCCGCCATTTCGGACTTGCAGCGGGCGCTCGGTAACCGGCGCGTCGCGAGCCTTTTCGAGCCACCCACCGAGCCCGGCGAATCCGGCCGTAAAAGCATGCCACTGCGCGCGGAAAGACAGCCTACTGCCGGGGTTGGCTGCGTGGCCCGAACGGCTCCGGGCGGAATGGCTCGTCCCGGGCCTTGAGGAAGGCACCAAAGCCACCTTCAGCCTGGGCCTTCGCCAGGTGCTCGACGTCCGGACCATCATTGGATGCTTCTACGAGGGCCGAGAGCACGCCGTTCATATTGAGCGCCGCGCGTAGGCCCATCGCATCGAGGCCGTAGATCGTGATCGCCTTGTTCAGTCGGACCGACTCAGCGGGAACCTTCGCGAGTCGGAGGGCCAACTCCCGGGTACGTTCCAGGAGCTGATCATGAGGGACAACTTCGTTGACCGCCCCTATCCGGAGAGCCTCCGCCGCGTCGATGTGGTCGCCGGTAAGGGCGTACCGGTGGGCGTTCTTCCAGCCGCAGAGGAGCGAGAAAAGGACAGTAGAGTTTGAAGTCATCCGCACTTCGGGCTGGCCGAAGGTTGCCTGGTCGGACGCGATCGTGATGTCGCAGGCGAGCGAGTACCAGAAGCCGCCGCCAATGCACCACCCGTTCACGGCCGCGATAATCGGTTTGGGGTGGGCCATGATGTTCATCATCATGTCGGGGTTGCGCATCGAGGAATCCCACCATCGCCGGAGGTGCGCACTCGTTGGCAGGCGCGGACGGCCGCTACTGTCTCCAGAGATGTCGTAGCCGGCTGAGAAAGCACGCCCCGCGCCGGTCACGATGATGCAGCGAACCGCTGCGTCCGTCTTCGCATGCTCCAACGCTTCGTGGAACTCACGCTCCAGGTCCGGTGACAGGGCATTGAGCACTTCCGGTCGGTTCAGCGTGATGGTGAGGACCGGACCACTTACCTCGTACAGGATGTTCTGAAAGTCAGTCATGGCTATCTCCGCTGCTTCTGTTGGCGGCCGAGTCTACCATCCGCATTAGCCGGATAGCCCCATCGAATCCACCTTCGCGACCGAGCGCATGCCCCACTCCCACAAATGCCGCTACGCGTCGCGTTCCAACTCCGCCCGCACCCGGCGCTGCAATTCGTTGAGCGGCATCTCCATCGGGTGACGCGCGTGCTCGAAGCCCACCCTCAACGCCTGCCAGCAGTACTGGCCGAGGTAGCGCGGCACGCCCATCCCATCGCACTGGGTGATGTGGCCGGCTTCGTGCGCAATCAGAGCAAGGCCCTTCGGTGAAACCGGGTCGTATCGCCCGCTGCGGAAGAACACGCGACAGCCAATCGTGGTCGCGCCTGCGCCCAGCAACTGCGGAATCCACCGTCCCGGCGCGCGCGTCACCACCTTCATGCGCACGAGGCTCTGCGGCTCCACGTACGCGGAGAGCCGTTGAATAACCTGCGGCGAAAGTCGTTCGCTCATGGAGTGGGCACCGGTAGCATCGCCTGGTCCACCTCGTAGATTGCGTACTCGCCGTCGCGGAACACCTCGGTCATCGCCGGGATATTATCGAACTTCGCCAGTCCCTCGGGCGTCCCCTGCGCGTGCTCCTCCGTACCCACCACGACGTAGCGCACGTTGTACTTGCGCAGGTATCTTTCCCCGGCTTCGACATCAGCACTCGTGAAAAACTCCCGTGTGTCGGCGCGACGCTCCTGCACCAGGTGAGAATAATCCCAGCGCTGTTGGATCTGGTGCCAGTCCCAGCCGATCACCGCTGGCAGCCCGGTCAGCATCGAAATGCGCCCCGCCCACGAATACAGCGGACCCACGGCCTCGGCAATCACCGGGCTGCCCACCACGTTGTCGCGCAACCACCAGATGAGCGGCTCGTCATCGGCAAGGATAAGCAGCCGGTCATTCGCCGGGTCGCTATCGCCCAGCGTTTCGTTGTACTCCCCGTGGCGAAGGAAGACGAGTCCGTTCAACGTCAGTTCGGTGTCGCCAAAACGGCGCTCCTGGCGCGCCTCCGTCCCGGACACAACGAAAATCGCGCTCGCCAAAAAGAGCACCGCCAGCACACTCGCGATGGCGGTCGCGGCGGGAAGCCGGCCCGGCCGCACCGAAACCTTCCATCCCTCCGCCCGGCACAGGAATTGCGCGACGTACCAAAGTGCGAACCCGCTTCCGACCGCGAACAATTGCCACGCCTGCAGCGAGAACTTGAAGACCGTGTTCATGCGCACGATGTCGTTTTGCACTGTCACCACATCGACGCCGGCCGCAATGCCGAACGCGAGAACGAAGCATAGCGTGGCCACAATGCGCGCCGGGTTTCGTTCGGGCGAGCTGATCTCCAGCCAGAGCAGGTTGAACAGGAAGAAGAGTAGGATCCCGGAAACCGCCAGCGTCGTGAGCCCAAACTGCCACGTCAGCGTCATCAGGCCGACGATGAATGCCGCAAGGCTCGCCAGCTCCCACCAGCCGAGCACAACCACAAGTGCCGGGTTTCGCCCCGGCTTACGGTCGCGGAGCTTGAGTTCCTCGTGGTAGCGCACCGCCAGGTACGCCAGCGCGATGGCCACGAACAGCCCGAAGTGCGCCAGGTACTGGTGGAACTGTGTTGTCTCGGGAGCCCGCTGTAGCCCGGAGGTGAAGACCTCGAAGTTCCGCGTGTACGGGCTGAAGAGAACGGTCAACACGCCCGCCGCGACCACCAGGTGCCAGGCCCCGTGCCACCAGCGTGTTTGCCAGCGCCCCATGGCAAGAACCTGGCCAACTCCAACGCTGCCAGCCACAATGAGTACTGCCGTTGGGAAATCCCAAGTGTGCACGGTCCGCACCATTCCCAGTGAAAGTCCCATCGCTACCGCCAACGTCCAGGACTGGGCTCGCAGCCCCCGTGACGCCGTCGCGATGTAGGCCGCGCCAAGTGCAATCACCAGTCCGAAGAACGGCAGTCCCATCAGGTGCGGATGCAGGTCGGCGAAAAGCAACGTCCAGAAGGGAAACTCCGTGATGTCGAACTGGCCGAAGTGGACGCGGCTACTACGCCACCAGTCGAAGCTGGGTAGCGCGCGCCCATCGACCAGCCATCCCCACAGGCCGCCGACAATCCCAACTGCGCCGCCTATCACAGGCACGCCTTCGAACGCTCCCCAGGTGTTCACCGCTTGCAGGCGCTCGATGAGCTGGTGGCCTCCATCCAGGTTGCCGATGCCGATGAGGAGCACCGCGCCCACTGCTCCCGCGATCAGCGCGGGGCGCATGCTCATTCGCCGCGTCACCGGCTTCACTGCCGAAAGCGAGGTGCTCCACGCGACAAGGTTGTAGACGATCGTGGATGCAACCGTCGCCGCCATCGCCGCGTAGGTCGCGATGCCGAGGTTGAAGCCGACTTCAGGGAGGATCTTTAGCGCCCGCATCGGCGCCGCAAGCATCCACCAGCCCATGTAGTAGTAGTTCATGGTCCCGCCGCCGAACCACGGATCGTAGGGCGGCAGCTCGGTCGAGCGCGCGACGGCCGTCAGGTAGGCCATCTCCATCGGCTTTTCTCCGCCCTGCGGGTGGTGCCACACGTCCGGGTTGTAGAGCCGGATCAGCAAGAACGCGCCAAAGGCCGCGATGAACACCCCCTCCGCCAGGACCCACGCTCGCCACGACTCATCGAGGTCCCTGGCAAGCGCCCGGCGCCGGAAATACCCTGCGGTCCCCCCGCCTATCACCATCAACAGGAGTACGGCCCAAACCAGTCCCCCTGAGAACTGCACCACATCCCACGCGACGAGCATCCACGTCACCAGCCCGAGCCCGGCGAAACCCGCGAGCTTCGAAAGCCCGTAGCCCCGGTCTGGCAGCGCCCGGAAGAGCCACGTCATCCACGGCACGGTCGAAAGCGCTGCCACCTGGAGGAGCACAAACCACCACAGCCACGCGGGGCTGCTGCCCCATCCATCGCCATCGAAAATCTTGCTGAAAGTGCCGCCGGACTGTTGGACTTCCGCTTTCTCAGGAGTGAATTGCAGTCCGTTGGTACGGCCCTGTTTCGGCAACAGGTTCACCGCCCGGTCCGGGTACGCTTCAGCCAGGAGGGCGAAGGCAACGTCGGGGTCGAAGTCGTCGCGCTTTTCGTACAGCCGGACTTCCGGATGGTCGTAGACGCTGAACGCCTCTTCGGCGGAGGTGGTGTCCACAGAAATCCCGAGGAAAGACGGGCGCACCTCGAATGTCTGAACGCGGTCAAAGCCAAGCCCACCGGTCTCGAGCAACTCGTAGTAGCGAAGCGTCGCCGGGTATTCCCGCTCCAGCCTTGGTACCGAATCGCGTATGCGATTCGACGTCACCGCGATGTAGTCGGCAGTGACGAGTCCATCGTTTTCGTTGTCCGGCGCACCGTAGACCAGGTCGCGAACCTTCTCCAGCGAATCCGGGTGGTACATCGAGAGCGGGACGAATTGATAGTCGCCCGGTGCCCGCCCCGGTAGGGGATAGGGGATGCTGTCATCCCAGATTTCGTGCGTAATGGCCGAGCGAGGTGGCACGTTCTCGTATATCCATTCGCTCGCCTGGATTCGAGGGTGCACCTCCCGGTACACGTTCTGGAAGGCTAGGGCCCACCACGCACTCGCCACCAACACCACCACGATTGTCGCCTGTACCCCATATCGCAGGTGGACTGCCCGGACCGCCGGGTAGCGAACCTCCCGTCCCGCAACCCAACTGTTGATCGGCGTGATGCGCTTCCCCGGTTCCATGTCGCGCACGCACCGCCATGCCGTCCACCCGGCCCACGCAGCGAGTATGGCCAGTGCCGGGTAGATAGGTTCGAAATACCGCATGAACGCAACGAAGCGCCCGCCGCTGAATCCAAAGACGGCCGCGATTGCCACAAGCGGCAGTAGCAACGTCAGCTCCCTGCGCCGGAAGAGCAGCACTGCGGCTACGGCGGTTCCCACCATCGCCGCGAGGCCCATCGCCGGGCCGAACCCCCAGAGCACAATGTTCTTGATTGGCGTGAGGTAGGGCGTGGTGCCCGCGAACTGTACAAATGGCGGAAAGTCCACGTTCCCGTTCTGGAAGTCGATTTCCCGCCGAATGTCCTGTTCCCATTCCGGGTTCAAGTTGAAGAGTCCCATCACGCCCGCTGGCCAATCGGCCGGTCCGCTACCGAAGTCCGGTGTTGCGAATGCGTAGGGCTGCGCTATGCGAAACACGCACGCCCCAATGAGCAGCGCAAAACTCAGGAAGGCAATGTCGCCCGCCCACATACCGCGAGGAACCGGGCGTGATCCTTGCCAACGCAGTCCTAGCGCTCGCAAGTCGCGAAGTCCGATGCGGACCAATACCGCTGCTGCGGGGATGGCGAGGAGGGGAGCTGCGCTCACCTTGCTTGCGAGCAACAGGCCGATCGCTACACCAAGTGCCACGCAGGTCCCACCCCGGCTGGCGGCGCCTTCGCGCCGAACGGAAATCGCCGAGAACAGCAGGATTGCAGTGGCCGTGAATGTCACGTACGGATCCATCGTGAAGAAGTGCGCGAGCTGCGTGGGTAGCACTGCAAGCGCATAGGCGAGCGACGCTAGCAGACCCACCGCGCGACCGAACAACACGCTCCCGGTAGCGAACACCAGCAGGATGGTGAGCGAGTCGAAGAACGCGGTTAGCGCCCGCCCCCAGATGACGGACTGGCTATAGGAGTTGTCGGGGCCTGGCGGGTCACCCTCCGGTACGTCCAATCCAATCCACTCGAACGGAGCGAACATCCCACGATCCGCGGCTGTCGCCAGTCCCTTCGAAAGAAACAGCGGGAAGGTGCCGTACACATACGCGTTGACGCTCGGGATGTTGTAGGGATTGAGCGGACTGGTCTCGGTGTTGAAGTAGCCGCCGACCGAGGAAGGCCAGTCGGCGCCGCTCGCCACGATTGAAAGGAAGCGTTCGTCGGGGTGCATCTGCAGCGGTTCGCCCGAATCGGCAGGCTGGTCCCAGTCCAGTCCGTTGAAGCGAAGCAGCGCGCCGATTAGCAGGATCGC
>CAZDZP010000030.1:0-15585 GCA_964509855.1 uncultured Anaerolineaceae bacterium
TCCTTCTGCCGGTGCCGCGGCAACGCGCCAATCATAGCGGCAGCGCGCCGCGTTATGATTGGCGAAACAACAGGGTGGTTCGCCAATGCGCTACGGACTCCTCCGCGTAACCACACCCGACGGCCAACACCGTGACTTCCCGCTGAACGCGCCCTCGGTCACGCTCGGGAGTTCCCCCGACAATTCCGTCGTTATCGCGGATGCAACCGTAGGAGCGCGCCACGCTCGCCTCACTATCGATTCGGGCATGCCCGTCATCGAAGACCTCGGCTCCGATTCGGGCGTCTACGTTGGCAACCGCCGCCTCGGCTACGGTGAGCGCGTCATCGTCGGCAGCGATCCCGTCCGCCTTGGTGGCGTCCAACTGACGTACCAGTCGCCGGAATCTGCGGCCAGCTCATCTCCTGGGAATGCGGCGAATCCAATCGCGTCAGGCGCAGTCGCGTCGGCCGGCTTTGGCAGCCCCCAATCCGGCGGCGGTCAGCGACTCGTCGTGAACTTCACGGGTCCCACGAGTCCGGTGGAATCCGGCTCTACCACCACCGCTTCCCTCGAAGTGCAGAACCGGGGCGCGACCGTCGAAGAGGTCACCTTCGCCTTCGAAGGCCCGGCTGCCGCATGGGCCGAAGTCCCGTCGTCGGTCGTTGCGCTGCTCCCCGGCGCCCGGCAGCAGGTTACCGTCACTCTCCGCCCGCCGCGCAGCGCCGAGACGCTCGCTGGCGCACACAGCCTCGTTGCGGTTGTCCGCCAGCGCTCCACCGGCGAAGAGTACCGGTCCGCTGCCAACGTCACTGTTGGCGCCTTCCAGGGCTTTGCCATGTCCATGGCTCCGGTGCGGTCTAACCGCAACTTCCGCGTTACCCTCGAAAACGCCGGCAACGCCCCGGCGGAAGTCTCCCTCCGCGGAGAAGACGACGAGGCCGCCATGGTGTTCGACTTCGACGCCATCGACGTCGTTGTCCCGCCGGGCGGCCGCCAGGTTGTCCCCTTGCGCGTCCGGCTGCCCGGCTCGCCCAAGTTCGGCCGCGAACAGATCAAGCCCTTTCGCGTCGAAGGCCGCCTGAAGTCCAGCGCCACGGAACCGTCCCGCGCCGCCGGGCAGCTTCGCGTCAAGCCACCACTTGAAGCACTGAAGCTCCCCGTGATGTTGCTCGCTGTGATTGCCGCACTCGCCGTCGGTGGCGTCACCTATGCCACGCGCTGTGACAGCTGGGGATTGCCCGGCTGCCGCGACAACGGCAACCAGGTCCAGGCTACGGGCCAGACTCCGGAGGTCGGCCAAACCCCGGTTCCCGGCGAAACCCCCGGTGTCCCCCCGACAGAATCACGGGGAGGACAACAGCCCGGCTTCACCCCAGCTGCCACCGAACCAGGCAATGGCAACGGCGCGACCCAGGAGCCTACGATGGCCGGCGAAACTGCTACCGCAATCGATCCCGGCGAAGACACCCCGACTCCACCTTCAGCGTCCAGCACACCCACGCCGACCGAATCTCCAACCCAGGTGGTCACGCCGCAACCGGGCAACCTCACCTTCAAGGAACCCGAGATCGTCCTCGATCCCACCAAGAGCTACGTCGCTGAGGTGACCACGAGCATCGGCACATTCGTGTTTGGGCTGGATGTACAGAACGCTTTCGAAACCTCGAACAGTTTCGCCTTCCTCGCAATGAAGGGCTTTTTCGATGGCATGCCTTTCGAGTTCTCCCTCGGGACCGTGTCCAATGGCAATACGCGCGGCGACACGCCCGGCACTGCCGGCTACACCATCGAAGCCCAGTACACGTCGCTCAAGAACACCCGTGGCACGGTGGGCATGGTCCCTCTGCAGACCACCCGATTCTCAAGCCGTGCCAACACGGTCGATGTCGGTAGTCACTGGTACATCAACATCCAGGACAACTTCCAGCACGACTCCGGCGGGTTCGCAGGCGTCTCCCGTCCGGTCTTTGGTGTCATTCGCACCGGGCAGGACGTTGTCGACAAACTCGGCAAGGACGACGTGGTCGAAAGCATCAAGATTACTGAGCTGACTATCCGGCCACGTTTCCCGGGCCTCATTCCTATCAACCCACAGTTGACCCCTGTGGTGATCCAGTAGCCAGCCCGCGCGGCTAGCTTTAGTTCGGGACGATCGTGAACGTCCCCGTGCGTGAGCGGCACGCGTCGCCGTTGCAGGCACGAAACTCTACCTGGAAGTTCGAACCAATTGCTCGCATTGTGGTGTAGCGCATCGAGCGGCTGTTGCGGTAGTCGATCAATTCAGCCCGCGATCCATCTGGCTCGATGATGTACCACTGGGTCGTCTCAAATGCGGTATCCGCTGTGCCCGTGCAAGAAAGCGTGATCTCTGCGGTCGAGTGCGATTGCTCTCCCTTGTGAATCGAGCAGTTGAAAATCACCCCTGTTGGTGCGATGTGCCCCATCGTTGGCGTCGCTGTCGGCGCAGTCGTTGGCGTCGCAGTCGGCGTAGGCGTGTGGGTCGCTGTCGCCGGCGCGGTTGGTGTGGAAGTGGGTGTAGGCATCGGCGTTGCTGTGCTCGCCGGGGTAGGCGTCGCCGTGGCGCCCGGTGCCGGGGTGTTCGTGGGAGGTACCACCGCAGTAGGAGCAGGCGTCGGTGGCGGACCATCCCGGTCCACAATGATGTCGAACACCAGGTTGTTCTGGTCGCTGTCTAGCGAACCCATGGCAAGGTTCCCATCCTCATCGAAGAGGTGGACGGCCCCGGCAGTCCCTTCGCCGCTTGGGTTGTACACCTCGATCCGGTATCGGCCCGCCGCCGGACCCGTGAGGATTATCTGGTTCACCCCATCCTCGGGTCCCGGTTGGCGCTCGATGCAGTTCGGATCGCGCCACGAATGCTGGAACGTGTATGTCACCCCGGGGATATCCCGAATCGCTTGCTGCGAGGCTTCGGTAGCCGTACCACCATCAAAGGTCCCGGCCACGTGCCCATTGGAATCGATCAGCCGCACCCGCTGGTCGCTCGGTATCGTCACGACCATGGCGCTCAGGTCATCGCTCGCTTCGAACAACACCGATCGGCGAACTTGCCCCTGGTACACATCGAGTGTCCGCCGGTCCGCATAGTAAGGGTCATTGATGAGGATCTGGTTTGTATCCGGGTCGATGCCGATCGCCGCGATGAAGTGCCCCGGCACCTCGAGCACCACGGGCCTCCCGGCGCGAAGCTCGGCGCGTATCTGCTCCTCACTGCCCGACCCGGTCGACTTGTACCGCACTGTCTGCGTGCCCGGGATGGCCGCCGCGATTTCCGCCGTCAGTTGGTTCACGGCGGGCCAGATAACGTTCCCGTAGATGTAACCCCTGCTTACCCAGCCGCTCTCTGTGAGTCGAGCGTCCTGGTTCAGCCAGTTGTTGTACTGCTCTGGCGTCAACGTTTGGCCGTCAGGCATCACCGCCACCTGGAAAATCGACATCACCGACACCACCGATGTCATTGCGCAGCCGCACTGCTCAATCGTCGAGCCGCAGCTGTTGTGGTGGCGGAAGCGGTCATCTGCAGCCTTTGCGTACTCAACCTGGGCCCAACGTTGGTCGTTCTGCATAAAGAGCGGGGCAGTGGGATCCAGCCCTTGCAGCCCCACGAAATTCACAAGCGCTTGCGGCAGTTCACGAACGAACCCGGCTCCAGGTGGCGGCGGCGGCCCACCCTCCCCCGGTTCACAAAGGTGGACGTCCAGCACCGACGGAGGTTCTTCTGTTGGCAAAGGAGTCGGTTCCGGCTCTTCCGTTGGAGTCGGGTCGTCGGGGGCTAACGGCACGTCGTCTTCGCCGCCCAGGAAGAAGAACAAACCCGCCGCGATGCCTAGTGCGATCCCAAGCAGCGCCAGGAGTGCCAGCCACTTCCCTGGTGAAGCGATCAGCGGCTTCACGATCAGCCGTCCCTGGCTTTCGATGGCGGCTCCGCCCTCCAGGGGCAGCAATGCCATCTTGAATGGCTTGATCGCCTGCGGTCCGGTCCACTTCTTGCTCCGGGGGCGAACGCGGATTGTCGCCCGCGCCGTCTCGCCCGGTTCGACCTGCAGATGGGCAGGATTCACGTCGAATCGCAGCGCCTCTTCGTCGTCCTTGCCGGACAGGCTGAAAGCCGCCGCGGCGTTGCCATCATTGACGACGTTCATGCGGAAGTCGCGCGCCGCCTGCGAAGGTTCAAGCGAAGCCGAGATCGCTTCGAAGGCGCCGAGGCCAAGCGTCCCGACCCCAAACGACTCCGCGCCACTTCCGATGGAGCGCGCCACCACCGTGTACGGGTAGTCGCCCGCCATCGCCTCCGAAGTCTTCGGGGGCCGCACGTTCACGGTTGAAACCGCCTGCACGCCCGGCATCAGCGTCACTTGCTGGGGTGAAATCGAAACCCACTCCGGCGGCAGCCCACTGATCGTGAGCACTACTTCTTCGACTACATTTCCCCGGTTCACCAGCGAAACAGGAATCGAAATCGCATTGCCCGGTTCCACACCCGCTGGCGGATCAACCAGGTTCATGCGCACACCGGATTGCGGGGCCGCAGGCATTGGTGGGGGCGGCGGCGCCACGGGCTCGAAAACGGGCGCCGGCGGACTCGGTTGGAACGCGGTTCCCGGAGTGGGCGCAGGCACGGTCGCGGGCGTTGCGAAGTCCGGTGGCGCGGTAATCGGTGTCCCCACCGCCAGTTCGCTCGCCGCCGGTGGTTCGAGTTCGACCTCGTCCTCCGGCTCCCGGGTTTCAGCGGTCGACTGTTCATCCGCTGCGATGTCCCCGGTGCCCGGTGTGTCACCGAACTCACCAGGCTCCGTCGCAGATTCCTCGGCTATCGCCGGCCCGTCTTCGATTGCAAAGTTGCTGCTCGCGCCATCACCCGCCGAAGCGGCTGCCATTCCCGCGGCGCCTGCGAGTCCCGCTCCTGCCAGCGGCGCCGCGGCCGTCATGGAGCTAGCTTCCTGCTCGGCCCCTGGCTCGGCAATCACAATGGTCGCGTCCACGTCGCCGAAGCGGAGCGTGTCCCCCGGCTGAATCTCCCGCCGCGACCGCGCACTCAATCGTTCGCCCGCAGCGCTCGTCCCACCGGAAGAACCGAGGTCTTCTACGGCTACCGTTTCGCCTTCGACTGTGATGCGCGCATGCCGCCGCGAGATCGAGATGTCGTCCAGCACGATGGCGTTGTCTGGCGAGCGGCCCACGCCGTACACCCCGGCCGTGAGTTCGTACTCCACCAGCTCGTGCGCGATCCGTGCCCTCAAGACCAGGTTTGCCATCGTTAGGGGCCTTTGCGCTCTCGGAGCGATGTGCGCACGATAGCGAGCGCCGCGACAAGATGCTACGCGATGGAATCCTCTTAACTAATTCTTTCGACACGCTCACGCGCCCCGCGATTAACGCCCCGAGAAGCGATCCCGGCGCCGTCCGAATATACTCACGCTCTCGGTGCGAACGCCCGACTTCTCCACCAGGTATGCCCATCAATGGTGCTGTTGCAAACGTCCGGTGCGGGTGGATTCGAGGGGTTCGAAGGGCTCTCCCTGCTCCTCCTTATCGCGGCGGCCGCTGCTCTAGTAGCATGGGCATTGCTAGTCGCCGGGCTATGGGTCGGCACCCGCCCCCGGATGCCGCGTGCCGGGGCCTCTACGCTCGACCTTGCCGACGAATCCCCCGCCCTTGTCAACCTCCTTCTTAACCGTTGGCGTCTCGGCCGCAGCGCCGCCGCGGCAACACTCACCGATCTCGCCGCTCGCCGCGTCCTTGCGCTGGAGGACTACGCCGGCGCTCGTCACGTGGTCCGCATCCGCTCGAACCAGCCCGCCAACGTCCAGTTCCGCCCATTCGAGCAGCACGTGATGGACCTCGTTCGCCGGCGGGTCTCCGGGGGCAGCGCGCCCGTGGAAGCGCTGGACCTCGGTGAGGCAGCCGAGTCCCAGCGGTGGTGGAAGAAGTTCCGCGAACTCGTCGAAAAAGAAGCGGTGGAGCAGGGATACGCGCGAGGCAGGTGGTCCTTCGGGCATCGTGTCATCGTTTCGAGCGCGCTTGCCGTTGTCGTCGCGCTCGCTGCCGCCGCCATGGCCTCGGCGGGCGTTGGCAGCGGTGGCGAAGACCCCATCGGTACATGGGACTGGTTCCTCTTTGCCGGTATTGGCTGGCTGCTCGCCAACGGCGGGTTCAAGGCCGTGCACGGCCTCCGCGAAACCGCTAAGGGCAAGGAAGCCTGTGCCCGTTGGCTCGGAGTCCGCAATGCGCTTCGAGAAAGCGCCGTCTTCCCCGACTTGCCGCCGGGCGCCGTAACCGTCTGGGAACGCTACCTCGCCTATGCCGTGGCCGGCGACCTCGCCCGCACCGTCCTTCGTACGCTCCCCTTCGCCGCCGACGATCCCTCCCGCGGTTGGAGCCGCTACGGCGGCGACTGGAAGGAAGTCCGCATTCGCTATCCCCGCCGATTCGGCTTCGGGCAGCCTCCATGGAAGGTCTTTCTCACCGGTCTTGCGCTCAGTGTTGGGGGCGGCGTTTTGTTGTTCCTGGTGTTGCCCTTCGTGGTGCGCACCGCGTGGCAACTGGGTACCGATATCCTCACCGATGCCGACTCCTTCAGTTCGCGCAACGAGATGCTGTTGATTGTCGCGATCGTTGCTGCCGCACTCGTCCCGGCTGCCTACCTGTTGTATTGGTTCGTCGAAGGCGCCGGGAGGCTCATCAACGGAGCGCGCGACCTCAATCGGCGAGTCACCGTCACCGGCGAAGTCGCCAACACCTATCTCGGACGCGTGGCACTGTCCGATGGCAGGTCAGACCGGGTGAAGGCATGGCGCCCGCCTGTGGGCACGCCCACCCTGCGCCGCGGACAGCTGGTGACCGTCACGATGACACCGCATCTGCACCACGTATCCCGGGTTGAAATCCTCCAGGACGTACCGGGTCTCCTGCCATCGGAGGAGCCGGTGCGGCCGGTATCTCCCTCACTGCCGCCGGTCGCCCAGCATGTAGGGTCCGTCTTGAACGACGGGCTGGTTTCAGCCGCAATCGGCTTTCCGCTTCGCTCGGTGGCCGAGCATGACAACGATGTGGTCGCCGGGACTCCCGGTCTCTTCGCGCGCACATTTACTGACGGCCAGGATGGCTCCGTCCGGGTCTACGTCACTCCCGGCATGGGTCAGCGAGCGACGGCCTTCCTCGGCCTCTTTGCTCGCCTTCCTGGCGGCGAAACCGCTGAGGTTTGCGGCTACCGGGGCAGTTGGCTTGGCGGGCGTATTCTCTCCGTGCCTCTTGCAGGCGAAGTGCTCGCAATCGATATGGAGCTTCCCCAGTTTGATCCGTCGCACAATCGTCAATCGGCCATTGCGCTGGCCGAGAAGCTACTGATCGGCGCGAGCAACAGTCCTGCGCCACCGGCTACTGCCTCCGCTGACTAACGGCTTTACGAACTCGTGCGGGCTATCGCCGCCGATTCGTCATCTTCAAACAAGAAGATGTGAAGGCCGCCCGTATCCCAGCGGTCGCCCGTCTCGACGACGACTGGTGGGACCTTCGAGCCATCCTCGAATACAAGCGCGACAACCATCCCGTAGGTGGTTACTCGATGGTCCGCTTCGAGTGTTGCCTCGACATGAACCAGCGGGATCGATTCGTCAGGGATGAGCAGCCCCTGTGTACTTTCCGGCACGCGGTGGAGCATTTGCCCGAGGCGATCCCCTTCCGGGTCTCTGTAATCACCGAAGTACAGGTCTTCCGAATCCTTCGTGATGGGGCCTGAGAAGTCCACGCGGTATGCGATCTGCCGGTGTTGCTCAGTTGTTGGTCGGTCGTTCGTCATCGCTTGCTCCGTCACGGGCTTCGTGGGCTATCCGTTTATCTTGCTCCCAGCATCTCGTCTTGCAAGTGCGCCCGGAAGGGCCCAAAGGTGACGAGACTGCGCTCCCTCGTTCCTTTTCTTCTTGCTTTTCCAACGTGTTTTCGAATCACGTTCCAACAGCGTCCATCGTCACGTAGAGTCCCGTGGGTATCGTGGTCGTGATGAGCGTGACGACGGTGTCACACTGGCGGAGGCAAGTTTGGTTCGGATTGTTTCAGTGCATTCCTTTCGCGGCGGCACAGGCAAGTCAAACACGACCGCCAGCCTCGCCGTGCTCTTCGCCAACATGGGGCTCCGTGTCGGCGTAGTGGACACCGATATCCAATCCCCCGGCCTCCATGTTCTCTTCGGCCTGGATGCGGGCAATGTCGAACACTCTCTCAACGACTACCTCTGGGGCCGGTGCGACATCGGCGACGCCGCGCACCCAGTACTGGAAGGCAAAACCAAAGGCTCCATCCTTCTTATCCCTTCCAGCATCAAGGCGGACGAAATTGTCCAGGTTCTGCGGCAGGGCTACGACATGCGGCTTCTAACGCAGGCCTTCCGAGACCTCGGCGACCGGCTCCAGCTTGATGTCCTGCTCATCGACACGCATCCCGGGCTCAACGAAGAAACCCTGTTTTCGCTCGCCATTTCCACCGCCGTGGTCATCGTCCTGCGCCCGGACCAACAGGACTACGAAGGCACCGGAGTCACCGTTGAGGTCGCTCGTTCGTTGGAAGTTCCCCGGCTTCTGTTGCTGGTGAACAAGGCCCCGGCCGACTTTGACCAGTCCGCCATCCGCAAGACGGTCGAGAACGCCTTCGGGGCGTCTGTCGCCGCCGTTCTCGTTCACAGCGACGACATGATGAAGCTGGGCAGCAGCGACGTCTTTGCGCTCGCCTTCCCCGATCACCCCAACACCCTCGCGCTGGCCGGTCTCGCCCGCTCGCTCCTGGAGTCGTAGTACGAATCCCTACCGCAGGAACTTCCGCATGCCTATCTCGAAAGCGGCACGTCCATCACCAAAGGAGCACTCCTGATGCCCCTCGGCGGCCTTTCGCGTGAAGACCTGCTCGGCAGCGGCTGGGACCGCGACCGCCGCGCCAGCCGTGCCGCGTCGGCCATCCAGGCGCGCATCCTCTTCATGCGTCACGAAACACGGAAAGCCATTCGCGCGTTCCTCAGCGACGACTTCGCGGTGTACTCTCGCGAGCTCGACCGTGACTACCTGCAATCGATTCGTCGCCAGGCCAGCGGCGAACTCGCACTGCGAGCCATCGATTTCGAACGCTACGTTTCGCAATGGCATCGGCTTGTCCCTGCCGATAGCGAAGCCGCCGAAGCCCTCGAAACCTTGTTGGCGCAGCGCTACGGCCTTTCCCCCAGTGAGACGCCCGCCGCGCTCGCTGCGATCCGTGGCGATCCTCTCCCATTCTCCGCTTCCGCACTGCAAACCGAGCATCTTCCCGGCGACGCTTCCGATATCGTGGACAGTGCCGAACTCGTAGCCCGGTGGGTGACGGCGGCAGCGGGTACAACCCTCTACGAGCGCGGCCAGGCCGCCGCCGCGATGTACTTGCTCGTCAACGGCCGCATCGAAGAATCTGCCGCAGAACCCGAGTCGCTTCCCGAAGTTCTCCATCGGGGTCAGGTCATCGGGCAGGCTGACCTCCTCACGGGCGAAGAACGCGCCACTACGGCCTACGCCGCTCGCGACAGCGAGCTGGTCATGTTCCCCCAGTCTCTTGTGCTGCGCCTGGCTCAGCGCGATGCCACGTTGATGATGGTGGTGAACAAGCAGCTCGCCCGCCGTATGCGAGAGCAGCTTTCCGGGCGCACCCGCGACTCGGCTCCACGGACAATGGCTTTCGTGCCTTTGCACGACGACCTCGACCTGGCGCCCCTCCTCACGCGTCTTTCGGCTCGGCTCGGCTCCTTTGGGAGCGTCACCTACGTTTCCCCACGCGATGCGAACGAACGAGTTTCGGCGTTCGGCATCGACTCCTCCTCCGGTGAAGGTGTGGATGCCCCCGAATTCGTTGCCTGGCTGAACGAACTGGAGGCTCGCGAGCAGTTCGTCGTATTGCAGGCCAATGGGACCAATCCGCAATGGCAGCGTCGAGCGCTCAAGCATGTCGACCGCGTGGTGTTGGCGGCCAACGCAGGCGGCGCCGTTCCCAACGGCGATGTCATCGCCTCTATTCGCGGCCTGGCACCGCATGCGCGCTTCGACTTGTTGCTGATTCACCGGGCGGAAACGTTGGCTCCCCAGGGGACGTCCCGCTGGCTGAATGCCATCCGTGTCGACAACCATATTCATCTACGCGACGAACACGACGCTGATATGGACCACCTTGCGCGCGTCATCGCTGGCCGGGCTGTCGGTGTGGTCCTTAGCGGCGGTGGCGCCCGGGGATACGCTCACGCTGGCGCGGTCCGCGCCATCATCGAATCCGGCGTCCCAGTCGACGCCATTTGCGGCACCAGCATTGGAGCGCTGGTGGCCGCTGGTTACGCCGTCGAAATGCCCCCTTCGGAGGTCATAGAGCGCCTGCGTGCCAATGCCTCCCGGAAAGCACTCATCGATCTCACGCTTCCAGTGAGCGCCGTGCTCCGTGGTCGCAAGGTCACGCGCGTTTTTCAAACCGCCTTCGGTCACACACGAATCGAAGACCTCTGGCGCCCCTACTTCTGCGTGTCCACCAACCTCACCCGTGCCCGACAGATCGTCCATCGGACGGGACCGTTGTGGCGAGCGATACGTTCCAGTACCGCGATCCCCGGCATTTTCCCACCGGTCATGAGCGACTCGGGCGATTTGCTCGTCGACGGCGCCCTCATGAACTCCCTCCCCGTTGACCTGATGCGCGCCGAGTCAGGCATTGGAACCGTCATCGCAATCAACGTCACACCTATTCAAGAACGGGAACGGCGCTATCAGATGAGCAGCAATGTGAATGGGTGGCGAGTAGTATTGCGCAAAATGTTGAACCCTAAGCGCCCGGCTAGCGTTCCAACTGTCTTCGATACCCTCCTTCGAGCGAACGAAGTTCGCGGGGCACAGGTTGATTCGCACGCCGGGGCTTCCCTCGTCATCGAGCCCCCAATGGAAGAGTTTCCCGTTCTGAGCCTCTCGGCAGCGACGGGGCTCATCGACTTCGGCTTCGAACACGGCAAGATCACAGTGGACGAGTGGCTCACCGAGCTCGCGACTGAAGGCCCGCTTCCCTGGCAGGGAATCGCCAAATGACCGCTCCCAGTGCCTCCCAACGTCACGAACAGGAATTCCTCGCAGAAATCGGCTCGATGGTTGGCCGTCCCTATGGCGTTGACGAGAACGGCGTTCGCATTGACCACGGCACCGGCCGTCCCGTCGTCGGTGCCATTGACTGGATGCAGGAATACGCGCGCCGCCAGGCTATCGCGAAGCTGGGCACAGCAAGCTCAGCCGATGCCGAGGCGGTAGGGAACAAGGCTGCGCGTGCGGCAATGCAACAGCTCGTGCGCATGCTGAACAGCGTCATTCCCGACACCCGCTACCACGTCGACCAGGAGTACCTCTCCAACGACAGCAACAACTACTCGTACGAGTTCCGGCTCTTCGTTGCCGAGATCTGCAAGTTCATCTCGGGCGATCCGAACTTCGCCTTCAACCAGGGCACTCGCAGCGTCCCATCGGCAATGGGACTCATCGCCCGCGGACTCGGGCTCCAGCGCACCTTCGCCGTCATGCCCCGGCTCATGTCCAAGATCGTTCGAAGTGACTTTCGGGTGGCCTCCATTGGGGCCAGTTACGCGATCGTCCAATGGCACGCCGAAAGCCAACTGAAGGACGTGCCGTCCCATCTTCATGAGCGCTACGTCCGCTACGCCTGCGCAACCTACCAGGGGGGGCTCGCGAGCGTCCCCCGGCAGCTGGATGGCACGGCCGAGCTTGCGAGCATCGTCCAGACATCGTGCATCGCTGACGGCGCCGAGTACTGCGAGTGGCGCATCGAATGGATCGATCCCGATGCCCGCCCCTCCCGGTGGCTGCCCCTTGCCGGTCTTCTGGCTTCGGTGTCCCTGGCCGCGCTGGCTCTCGCTGTTGGCGCCACCGCCCCCGTGCTCACTGCGATCGGCGTGCTAAGTCCCGCCCTGGTCTCCGTTCTGCTGTACCTCTACCGTGGAGAAAAAGCTCGGAGTGGGCGTCTCCAGACCCGTCTTCTTGAACAGCGGGAGCTAGCCGAGGCCGAGTATGACCAGAGTTCCCAGGCCCGGGCCGAACTGCAATTTACGAACGTGGAGTTGCGCCAGCGATTAAGCGAACTCTCAACTCTCCACGACATCGGCTCCGCGATCAGTTCCACGCTCGATCTCGATGAGCTGCTCGACCAGAGCCTGCGTTCCGTGGTCTCCCATCTCCGTTTCGACCGAGCCCTAGTGATGCTGGTGGACGCTGAACGCAACGTCCTCACACACGGACGTTCGGTCGGATCCACGGACACCGAGGCAGCTCTCGTTCGCGGCCTGGAGATCAATCTTTCCGACGAGAGGGCTCTGTTCACGCAGCTCCTGGCCGCGCCCCGGGCCGTCCTGTACGAAGACCTCTCGAACGACCCCAACCCCGCCACGCTTGCCCTCGCCGCTGCGATGGGGGTGACCTCGTTCCTGGGAACTCCGCTGATCACCAAGGGCCGCCGGGTCGGCATCCTCGCGGTCGACCAGGCAAGGACGGGCCGTCCACTCTCCAACTCCGATGCGGAACTACTCTCGACTGTCGGTAACCAGGTCGCCGCCGCCATTGAGGCCGCTCGACTCTATCGCGAAGTTGAAACCTACAACCGAACACTCGAACAACGTGTCGAACAACGCACCGAAGAGCTCGCGGCGGCAATCGGCGAAGCGCAGGAAGCCCGGGCGGCCGCCGAGCAGGCGAACCAGGCGAAGAGCGCCTTTCTCGCCACGATGAGCCACGAAATCCGCACCCCGCTGAACGCCATCATCGGCATGACGGGGCTGCTCGCCGATACGGACCTGGACAAAGAGCAGCGTGAGTTCGCCTCCGTCGTGCGCACCAGCAGCGACGCCCTCCTTTCCATCATCAACGACATACTGGACTTCTCGAAGATTGAAGCCGGCCGGATGGACCTCGAATCTGCCGACTTCGACCTGCACGAATGCGTGCACAGCGTTCTTGAGCTGGTATCGACGCAGGCTTCCGCTAAGGGCATTCAAGTCGCAGCCGTCGTTGAAGACGACGTCCCCGAGCGCGTCAACGGCGACGTCACCCGGCTGCGCCAGATCTTGTTGAACTTGGCGAACAACGCGGTGAAGTTCACCGACAACGGCGAAGTCGTTCTCACCGTTGCCGTGAAGAGCTACCGTAACGAGTCCATCGGCCTCAAGTTCGCGGTGCGCGATACCGGCGTGGGCATCCCCGCCGATCGCATCGACCGCCTCTTCCATTCCTTCAGCCAGGTTGATAGCTCCACCACCCGCAAGTACGGCGGCACCGGGCTGGGCCTCGCCATCAGCAAACGGCTGGCCGAACTCATGGACGGTGAAATGTGGGTCGAGAGTATTCTTGGCCAGGGGAGCACCTTCCACTTCGTTGTAACCGTGAAGCCGTCCCGCGAGCTACGCCCGAGCCAACAGCGGCGCGGCCAGCAGCCCGAGCTCAGCGAACGACGGGTGTTAATCGCCGACGACAACGAAACGAATCGACATGTGCTCACCCACCAACTGCGCTCCTGGGGCGTCTCGGTCGAAGCTGAGGCCGACGCCGCGGGCGTCCTCAAACGCATGGATCTCGCGACCTTCGACGCGGCCATTCTCGACATGCACATGCCCGGCACGGATGGCCAGGAGCTTGCCACTCAACTCCGCGCCCGCCTCGGCGAAGACGTGCCCAAGTTGCTTCTCTTCTCGTCCATCGGCAATCGTCCCGCCCCCGGGTTGTTCGATGCGCATCTCACGAAGCCGCTGCGTTCGTCCCAGCTCTACAACGCCCTCGTAGGGGTCTTTGACGGGGATGCAACGACCGAAGTGCCTGCCGAGGCGCCAGCACCGGTCGATACCGCCGCGCTGGATGACTCCCGCCACGCCCTGCGCCTGCTGCTCGTCGAAGACAACGCCGTTAACCAGAAGCTTGCGCTGCTTCTCCTCGACCGCGGCGGCTACCGCGCAGACGTAGCGGGCAACGGACTGGAAGCGCTTGAGGCGCTCGCACGGCAGGCCTACGACGTCGTGCTGATGGACGTACAGATGCCCGAGATGGACGGCATCGAGGCCACGCGCAACGTTCGCGCAGACACCCGCTACGGCCATCCCCACATCATCGCCATGACCGCCAACGCAATGAGCGGCGACCGCGAGCTTTGCCTCGCCGCCGGCATGGACGACTACGTCGCCAAACCCATCCAGCGAGAGGAGCTCATGAACGTGCTCGATACCATCGCCCGCCAGCGGCAGGGGGATCGCGCCGTTGGTTGAGCCCGGACCCGTTATCGATCGCGATGCACTCGTCGCCCTGCTCGAGGCAGTCGGTGGCGAACAGTCCATTCTGGAGGACCTCGCTGTCACTTTCCTCGTTGACATTGACTCGCAGTTGGACGAACTGCGCCGCGGCGTGCAAGCCCAGGATGCGGCTGCTGTCCGGCGCGCCGCCCACTCCCTCAAGTCCACCAGCGCAAGTTTCGGGGCCTCACTGCTAGCTGCCGCCAGCAAGCAAATTGAGGAGAGCACCCAGCCCGGCGTTCTACCGGCGGGAATCGTCGTCGAAGCGTTGGCCGCTGACGCCGAAATCGTGAAGGCTGAGCTACCCTCGGCGATCGCTGCGATCGGCGCACCCAATTGAATCCCGTGGCCGCCAACACCCTCGTCGTGGACGACAACCTGGTGAACCGGGAAATCCTGCGCCGTATCCTCCAAACTGACGGACACCTCGTCTCTGTCGCTGCATCCGGCGAGGAGGCGCTGGAGTGTTTGGCCGGGTCATCCCCTCCCGTCGACGTCGTCTTCCTCGACATCGTGATGCCGGGGATGGACGGTTTCGAAGTGCTGCAGCGCATAAAGGATCAGCACGCGCTCAGCCACATCCCCGTCATCATGGTGTCCGCACTGGAGGACGTGGCCAGCGTCGCCCGTTGCATTCGTGCCGGCGCCGCCGACTACCTCGTGAAGCCGATCGACGCCACCATCCTGCGCGCGCGGCTCTTCGCTTCTCTCGCCGAAAAGCGGCACCGTGACGCCGAACGAGAGTACTTCGAACTTGTCGAGATACTCGCCGGCGCCGCTGCCGAAGTGGAACGCGGCAACTACTCGCAGGTCGATCTCCGCGCGGTGACCCTTCGCGAAGACCCGCTCGGGCTGCTCGCGCGCACCTTCGAAAAGATGGCCGTCGAAGTCCGGGACCGCGAAGCCCGGCTGGCCACCCAGGTCCTGGAACTCCGCATCGAAGTGGACGTTGCCCGCCGCGAAAAGCAGGTTTCCTCCATTACCGGCACCAGCTACTTCCAACAGTTGCGCGACCAGGCCGCCGAGTTGCGCCGTGAGATCGACTCCCCGTGACGTCGCCTGCGGAACCGCCATCGCGCCTCGATCGTGGGCCCACCGCGGTCGCCATACCCGGCCTCCCGTTCAATTTCGACGACCCCGGGATCCCCGCCCGTGGCCGCGTGAAGATGTGGGCGCTAACGCGGGCCGCACGTCCAGTGCTCACCGGGCCGCGGCGACCGGAGCGCCCGCCACAAGGTTCGCTCCTTCCCTGGCAGGAGGTT